>JAGYNT010000014.1 GCA_018399615.1 Acholeplasmataceae bacterium | reverse complement strand
CGAGTTGTTCTTCAACCTTGTCGAGCGGCGTCCCGTAGTAATGACCGACGAATTCGGCCCATTCGAGAAACTTGTTCTCGCGAATACGGGTCAAAAACGTTTTTTTATCGACGAAGTAGTAGTCCACACCATCAACTTCATTTTCCCGAGGAGGCCTGGTCGTCATGGATACCGAGTACACGAGGTCGTGATTTTTCATTTGGAAAAGTGCGCGTCTGACAGTGCCTTTCCCAACTCCAGATGGACCGGACAGGACGATGAGCAATCCTCGTTCATTGAGTTTCATGGATGCCTCCTTTGTTCTCTTGTCTTAACTTCCATTATATATGATAAAATGGGTGGTGTAAACCATAAACGCTCGTTTTTTCTGTTGCGAGCGGTTTAATGGACGGATCGGACGACGAATTGGAGGTTCTTATGGCATTCGACGGTTTTTTCATCCATCATCTCATCAACGAACTGAACGGCGAACTGTCGCGCGGTCGACTCGAAAAGGTTCAACAGAAGGATGACACCCGCTTTCTTTTCACCTTCTATCAGAACAGATCGCGAAAGCGCGTCGTCTTTCAGCTCGAATCGAATCTCTATAGCGTTTATATCACCAGAAAGGATGATCAGGCCACCCAGTCATCCCAGTTTCTCGTGGCCCTCAAAAAACACCTCGAAGGCGCGATTCTCAAAGGGATCGAACAGTACATGACCGATCGCGTTTTGATCTGGCGCTTTCTCGTTCACGATTTCATCAACGGTCCGACCGAAAAACAACTGATCTTCGAGGCGATGGGACGACACTCGAACCTCATCCTGGTCGCCGACGGGAAAATCGTCGACTGCTTCAAACGGATGCACTTCGAAACGGGACGGCAGTTGTTGCCGCTGGCACCCTTCGAGTTTTTCACAGCCATCGGAAAACCGTTTACCGAAATCGACTATTCGACGGTCGAGAAACCGCAGGACCTCGTCAAGAATTACTTGGGGATTTCGCCCTTGCTCGCTTCCCATCTCTTTGAAAACCGTCTGATGCCGCAAGAAATCCAGATCGAACCGACCAAGGATGTCACCCATAACAGGATCTATGCCTTCGACATCTTTTCGGACCAGGTCGAGAAAATCACCTATCCGACCTTGAGCGAATTGCTCGACGACCGGGCCAAACGCTCCCAGATCTCAACCAAGAAACACGAAACGTTCATCAGACAGCACCAGCAGAAACTCTTTGACAAGCGTTCGAAGATCCTTGAGTCGATCGACGAAACAACAAAAACACTCAGAATCAAGGATGAAGCGGACCTGATCTATCAAAGCGGCCATGATCTGAAAGCGTATCTCGCCAGAATCGATGTCGAAGATCAGACGATCGAACTCGATCCGACGCTCACGCTCAATGAGAACGCCCAAAAGAAATATCGGATCTACCATAAGGCGAAACGCGGACTTTCCCATTTGAAGAAAAGAGAAAAAGAAGTGAACGAACTCATCGACCTGTTCGAGACGTTCACGATCAATCTCGAACTTTCCGGTCCGGAAAACATCACGGATTTCGAAAACGAGCTCGTCGAATTCGGATTTCAGACGAATCAGACGCGAAAATCGGGAAAAAAAGACCGGAAAAATCCGTCGTATCTGGAAATCCATGACGAGAACGCGCGCTACCTGGTCGGCCGAAACAGCCATCAGAACGCCTTCATCACGCACGAACTCGCGCACCGGGACGACTACTGGTTCCACGTCAAGCAGGCACCCGGCAGTCACGTCGTCTGTCAGACCGAAACACTCGAAGAACACGAGATCCGTAGAGCCGCACAACTCGCGGCCTATCACTCGAAACTCCGCTTCTCCGAATCCATACCGGTCGACTATGCGCGCGTCAAGGACGTCCGAAAACTGAGTGGAAGACCCGGATATCAGGTGACCTATCGGAACTACAAGACGATCTATATCGATATCGATGAAAAACACATCATCGACCTGATCAAAAACGGAAAACGGCCAATTTAGATTTTTTTTAACCGATATCCCCGTATTCATGCAAAACGATTGAAAAATTAACGAAAATCGATTATGATGGAACTATCTGATAAGGAGGTATGAACATGTCATACGAACTACCAAAACTACCCTATGCATTTGATGCACTCGAACCTTTTATTGACGCTCGAACAATGGAAATCCACTACACGAAACATCACCAGGGTTACGTGACGAAACTGAACGCGGCACTCGACAAGCATCCGGAACTGAATACACCTTTGGAAACACTCCTGGCGGACCTCTCCCTTGTTCCCGCGGATATTCGCACAGCCGTTCAAAACAACGGTGGCGGACACTTCAACCACAGTTTCTTCTGGCCTCTTCTCAAAGTCAACGACGGTCAGACACCGAAGGGCGAACTCTTGAACGCCATCAACAAGGCATTCGGTTCATTCGACGCGTTCAAGGAAGAATTCAGCAAAGCTGCCGCGACCCGTTTCGGAAGTGGCTGGGCTTGGCTCATCGTGACACCCAACAAGCAGCTCAAAGTCCTTTCAACGCCGAACCAGGATACGCCATTGGCCGAGGGCAAACCGATTCTCGGTCTCGATGTTTGGGAACACGCCTATTACCTGAACTATCAAAACCGCCGTCCCGACTATATTTCCGCTTTCTTCAACGTCGTCAACTGGAACAAAGTCGAAGACCTATACAAACAAGCCTGAAAAGACAAGCACGCGACCCGGGTCGCGTGCTTTTTTTCTTGGCTCTATACGCTCTTCGTTTCGATGACCGCGTAATCCCCGTCTTGACGACGATAGACGACGTGCGTCCGTTTCGAATCCTTGTCGAGGAACACGTAGAAGTCATGGCCGGAGAGTTCCATGGCCGAGATGGCTTCCTCGGATGTCATCGGTTTGAGTTCGACTTGCTTGTTTTTGACGAGCTGAGTGGCGAGAACTTCCTTTTCCAGCGATTCCGCATCGAACTCCTGGCTGTAAGCCTGTTTGATGCCTTCCTTTTCAAGGTTGTTCTTGAGTTTGTCTTTGTGTCTGCGAATCTGGGAAACCAGTTTATCATTGGCGCGATCGATGGCCGCGTACATGTCGACATCGGATACTTCCGCTCTCAGGACGGTACTCTTGGCGGGTATGGTCACTTCGACCTTCTGATGGTCACGATACACTTTGCAGACGACCCGAACTTCATGAATGACATCCGGGCCAAAAAAGGAAACGACTTTGCTCAATCTCTTTTCAGCGTAATCCTTGATGGCTTGGGTAGGAACGAATCCGTTTTTCCCTAAGATTTCATATTTCATGGCTCTTCTCCTTTTTTTTATTGATATCTCCATAGAGCGCGACCACGAACAGTCGGCCGAACTCCAGCATATCCAACAGTTCATAGGCATCCGAATCGATCTCATCGAAATAAATGAATGCGTCAAACGCACTTTCCACAAACCCCAGGTAGAGAGGTTTCAGAAAGGACATGTGGGCACGCGGGTGCGTCTTGTGCTTCGATAAAACGACGGTATGAAGATCGACGGTTCCCGATTCGACCGGTATGTGCCGGTGCGTGAAGGATACGGGATACTTCCGATAGCACCGTTCACAGATATGGTGTGTCTCCAAAGACAGAAGATTGGAAAACGATCGTCTCGTTTTCGTCGGTTTTCCACACGCCTCACATATCATAACAAGCCCTCCTAGTCTATATTAGTCGGGCTTGTCTGTTTTTTACTCTTCTTTATACGCTTCGATGATCTTGGGAATCAGATTGCCTGGTACCTCTTCGTAACGCATGAATTCACGCGTGAAAGCACCGCTACCCTGTGTCATCGCCTTGAGGTCAATCACGTATTTGACGATTTCCGCTTCCGGTACGTCCGCGACAACGACTTGGAATCCGTCGCTCTGGTTCATACCGAGCACGCGACCACGCCTTTTGTTCATGTCGCCCATGACATCGCCGACATATTGGTCCTTGACCGTGACTTCGACTTTGACGATCGGTTCCAAAATCGTGGGTTGAGCCGTCTTGACGGCTTCCTTGAAAGCGAGCGAAGCGGCGAGCTTGAAGGAAATTTCATTCGAGTCGACCTGGTGATAGGATCCATCGTAAAGCGTCGCCTTGACGTTGATGACGGGGAATCCGGCGAGCGGTCCTTTTTCGAACGTTTCGATCAAACCTTTTTCAACGGCCGGGAAATAGTTTTTCGGTACGGCACCGCCAAAGACTTCTTCCGAGAACTCGAAGAGTTCCTTCGTCGGTTCGAAGCGAATCCAGACGTGTCCGAACTGTCCGGCACCACCGGATTGTTTCTTGTGTTTGCCTTCGGCCTGTACGGTTTTCTTGATCGTTTCCCGGTAGACGATCTTCTGATCGTAGACGTCGACGTCGACTTTGAACATCGTCTTCATGCGTTCCATCACGTACCCGAGATGCGTCATGCCTTGTCCACCGAGGAGGAGTTGGGCGGTCTCTTTGTTTCGTACGATTTCGAACGTGGGGTCCTCGATATTGAGCCTTTGCAGAGCCTGTGAAATCTTGTCTTCGTCATTCTTGTGTTTCGGATGAACGGCGATATAGATGACCGCGGTGGGCATCGGAACCGGTTCATAGACCACGGGTGACTTCGGATCGCAGATCGTATCGCCGGTATGCAGGCTCTCGACTTTCGCTGCCGCGACGATGTCGCCGGCATGATAGAGTTCCGCTTGCAGCTGGGTCTTTCCGCGCAGCATGAAAAGGTTCATGATCTTGCGGGTTTCATCACGATTCGAGATCAGGACTTCCTGACCCGTTTTGAGTGTGCCGGAATTGATCTTGATGAAGCTGACCGCTCCTAAAAACGGATCGACGATCGTCTTGAAGACATACCCGGAAAACGGTTGGTCATCACTGGTTTCCCGTTCGATTTCCTCACCTTTGTCGTCTTTCGCCTTGAGTTTTTTCAGAGCGTTCGGTGCGGGCAGGAAATCGGCGAACGTCTTCAACAAGGCGTGAATGCCGATCGATCTGGTTGCGCTTCCGACGATGATCGGAACGAGTTCTCCGGCTACGATCCCGGAACGAAGACCTTCCTTGATCTGTTCGTCGCTGATCTCTTCACCGGCGAAAAACAGTTCGAGAAGTTCTTCGGATGTCTCGGCCACGCTTTCCATGACCATGTTTCTGAGTTCATCGATCTTCGCTCTTTTTTCTTCCCAGATCTCTTCATCGTGACCGACGCCATCCTTGTAGATGCGCGCCTTCATTTCGATGACGTTGACATAGCCCTCGAAGTTTTCGTCATGCCCGATCGGCCATGAGAAAGGGAGGGTGTTCTTGCCGAGCTTGTTGCGGATCTCGGTCAGGACTTCGTCGAACTTGACGTTTTCCTTGTCCATCTTGTTGACGTAGATGACGGTCGGTATGTGCCGCATCTTGAGTTCCCGCCATAGCCGTTCCGTACCGACTTCGACGCCCTTGCTGGCATCGACGAGGAGTACGGCACCTTTCACGACGCTGAGCGCCTGGTTCAAATCCCCGACGAGTTCGTCACTGCCGGGCAAATCGAGAAAATTGATCTTTTTATCGTTCCATTCGACGGGAATCAGACTCATCGAAAGACTGCTTTGTTTTGTCTGTTCCTCCACCATATAGTCGGAAACGGTACTCTTTTTCTCGACTTCTCCCTTTTTTTCGATTGCTCCAGTCGCGAAGAGAAGTGCCTCGGAAAGACTCGTTTTTCCGGATCCCTGGTGGCCTAAGATCGCGATGTTTCGTATCTCTGCTGCCGTATATTCTTTCATCGTTAACCTCCTGTAATCGTTTACGATTCTCTATATTTATTATAGCATACTTTGTATGCTGGAAATACGGAATGAATCAAAATTGTAAATTTCCCACAACATTTCCCGAGCGTGATATAATGGGAACGGTGATCGTATGAACAAGTTGCCGATCCGGATGATCGAATGGTATCAGAAAAGGATATCCCCCAATACCCCGCATCGTTGTCGCTACACGCCGACGTGCTCGCAGTATGCCAAGGAGGCCTACATGCGCTTCCGTTTCTTCAAGGCTTCGTTTCTTTCGGCGAAGCGCATTTTGAAGTGCAATCCGCTCTTCAAACCGAAATACGATCCCGTCCCGGAAAAGAAAGTGAAAAAGGCACGAAAGAGATAGGCGTTTCGCCTTCTCTTTTTTTATCAGTATGCGCGCGCGAACCAGACCGTCTGTTTGGCCTTTTCTCCGGTCACCGGACAGGTTTCGGTGATCATTTTCTGATCGAAGGGAATGATCCGGGCCGTCGCCGTGGTATCCTTCTTGATTTGTTCTTCGGCTTCGTCACCGCTGATGCTCATCTGGACATAACCGCCCTTTTTGATCAGTTCCTTGAACTCGTCATAGGTTTTGGCTTCATACGTGTTCGCTTCGACGTGGGCGCGTGCCTTTTCATACATGGCATCGTGGATGTCCTTAAGAATACCGGCCATGGCACGATCGATCTGATCGAGATCGATCATCGTCTTGTTTCGATCGTGTCGACGGACGATGACGGCTTTCCCTTGGCTGACATCGCGCGGTCCGACTTCGATGCGTACCGGGATCCCTTTCATCTCGTGCTCGCTGAACTTCCAACCGGGTGAACGGTTCGAATCATCGAGCTTGACGCGAAATCCCTTGTCAAGAAGACGTTTTTTCAGATCGGTCGTGGCCCGAACGACGTCTTCGTTCTGCCCCTGGATCGGTATGATCACGATCTGCGTGGGCGCGAGATAAGGCGGAAGCACGAGACCTTCGTCGTCCCCGTGAACCATGATCACGGCACCGATCAAACGCGTCGAGACACCCCATGACGTCTGATAGACGTAGCTCATCCGGTTGTTGATGTCGGCATAACGGATATCGAAAGCTTTGGCGAACCCTTGGCCGAAATAGTGGGTCGTCCCGGACTGAAGCGCCTGCCCGTCGTGCATCAAGGCTTCGATGCTGTAGGTCTCAATCGCACCGGCGAACTTCTCGCGTTCGGTCTTTCGACCCGTAACAAAGGGCATCGCGAGCAGATCGGAACCGAGTTTCCGATACATCTCGAGAATGCCGAGCGTTTCCGCTCGCGCTTCCTGTTCGTTCGAATGCGCGGTGTGACCTTCCTGCCACAAGAACTCTTTCCCCCGCAAGAAAGGACGCGTCGTCTTTTCCCAACGAACGACGCTGCACCACTGGTTGTAGAGTTTCGGCAGGTCGCGATAGGAATTGATGACTTTGCTGTAGTGGGTGCAAAAAAGGACTTCGGATGTCGGCCGGATGATCAAGCGTTCGGCCAAGTCCTCTTTGCCTGTCGTCGTAACCATCGCCGTCTCAGGGGCGAACCCTTCGACGTGTTCTTTTTCCTTTTGAAAAAGCGATTCGGGAATGAGAAGCGGCATATAGACGTTCTCATGGCCCGTATCCTTCAACTCGCCATCGAGATACTTCATGATACCTTCCCATAGCGCGTAACCGTACGGACGATAGATGATGAAGCCCTTGCTGTCACTGTAATCCATGAGTTCCGCCTTGAGACAGAGGTCGGTATACCATTTCGCGAAGTCAACGTCACGTGCCGTGATGCTGTTGACCATTTTCTTATTGTTGCCCATAAGTACTCCTTTTCATTTACACGTCTTGATCGACGACACGTCTGATCCTGCCGCCGTCAATGATGATTTTACGTTCACGATAGAGTTTCCCGATCGCGCGCTTGAATGCTTTCTTGCTCATACCGAGAACCTGATCGATCTCTTCAGGTGGACTCTCGTTCGTCAAGTGAAGCTCGCCGCGTCGATTGAGATAGGAAAGAATGCGATTGGCATCCTCATGGAGCGCGACTTCCTTTTGGGGAATCAGGGACCCGGTATAACCCTGATCGGAGTGATAAACGATTTTGACTTCGATCTCTTCACCGAGCCTGTAACTCTTTTTATACATCGTATGGTGGACGAAAATGAACTGGTAGTCGTCCGTGACGAGGTTGATCCCCTGATTACCGATCCTGTGAACGCGTGCCTTGACGACATCCTTGAGCTCAAGCGGTTTTTCAGTCGTCAGCGGCACTTCATCCTGGGTGGCGATCTTCACGACGAATTTCCCTTTGACTTTCAGCGTGCAAAGCACCATATCGCCTTCGATCGGCCACAATTTCCGGTCATGCGGCAAAACATCCTTCGACAACAGAACGTCTTTCGAGATGCCCATTTCCATGAAGCATCCGATCGGTTGAATATCCTTGACGGCGAGAAAAGCCGGTTCGTCGATCGTGATGAGCGGTTCTTTGAGCGTCGCGGCCAAACGTCCCTTCTGGTCGAAGTACAAAAAGGCCTCGACCGAATCGCCAGGGTCGAGTTCGCGAAAAACGGTCTCGTTCACGTGCAAAAAGATTTCGCCTTCATCGGATTTCAACATATAGCCGATATCCGTCTTTCTTTCGACGACGAGTTGGTTGATCGCCCCGATTCGAATCATATTCAACACCTCAAATTCCTATCACGTAAAAAGAGAGTGCTCAGGCACTCACTTCCAAAGTTTTCAAAACATCCTCATAGCGTTTCAGCAGCAAGTCCTTGATGAGATCGACGAGTGGCTCGATCGTCTTTTCAACCTTGAACGTCTCGAGTTTTTCAAAGTATGTCGGACGCAGATCCAGCGGGATCGAGACGGGAAGATAATCGTTTTGAATGAGCACATAGTTCATGACAAGCGTGGCCAAGCGACCGTTTCCATCGAGAAAGGGATGGATTTTCTGAATGCTCGCATGAGCAAAAACCGCTTTACGGATGGGGTCGTCCCAATCCTCATTGAGCGCTTGGAAATACTTGCTCATCCGGTCATAGACCTTGACGTAATCGGGGGGTTGATGGTTCGCACCGTAAATCTGGATGTTCACATTACGGTATATGCCACCTTGGAAAATCCCATCGACGAGAATCTCATGGATATCCTTGAGTTTTTCTTCATCGAAGACCACGTTACGTTTCGCTTCACGGCAGACATGGTCGAACGCCTTGACGTGATTCAGAATTTCCTTCTTTTCCCGTTCACTGTATTCGAGCAGAGCTTTCGTGTTGAGTAATCTTTTCACATCTTCAAAGGGGACGCGGTTCTTGCCTTCCATGCCGACGGCATCATAGGTGTAGACAATGGCGAATTTTTCTTCGACATCCCGAACCTGTGCTTCGTCACATTCCTTGCGGATGTTACTCAGATGCATGCGCTCTACTTCCAATAGATCTTTCTCCATACTATCACCGCTTTCATCTTTGTTACATTATATCATATAACAATCACTCTTAACAAGATAAAAAGGGCGAAAAATCATCGTTTCACTGACATTTCAACCCGTTCGATCATGCCCTAAAAAAATAGAAGGGGGACTCTTTCGAGTCCCCAAAACTGTTTAAATTTATAGTTTAACTACGTTGGCCGCTTGTGGTCCACGGTCGCCGTCGTTAACGTCAAATTCTACTGAGTCGCCTTCTGCCAATGTTTTGTAGCCTTCAGACTGGATAGCACTGAAGTGTACAAAAATGTCTTTGTTATCTTCTGACGAGATAAATCCATATCCCTTGTCAGCGTCAAACCATTTTACAACGCCTTTCATTTACGATACTCCTTTTTCTTGCAATCTGGACAAATGAATGTCTATATTCATTATACACAACTCCCCCATGAATTACAAGAATAAAACCGAGAAAGTTTAAAATTATGTGAATTGACTCCGATATAACTCATAATAGAAGCCTTTATGGTCCAAAAGTACCCCATGATTACCCTGTTCGACGATTTCGCCGTGATCGATGACGAGAATGTGGTCGGCGTTCCGGATCGTCGAGAGGCGATGAGCGATGACGAATGTGGTCTTGTTCCTCATGAGCGCGAGCATTGCCCGTTGAATGAGAACCTCGGTATGGGTATCGACGTTCGATGTGGCCTCATCGAGAATGAGCATTTTCGTTTTCGAGAGCATGGCGCGCGCGATGACGAGCAATTGTTTCTGTCCTTTCGAGATGTTCAGTCCCTCGTCGGTCAGGATCGTGTCGTATCCTTCGGGCAAACGACTGATGAAAGGATGGATGTGTGCCGCTTTGGCGGCTTGTTCGACTTCGAGACGTGGGACGTCGCCGTTGCCGTAGGCGATGTTGTCGTGCACGGTGCCGTGAAAGATCCACGTATCCTGAAGCACCATCGAGTAGGCTTTACGCAAACTCTTGCGGGTATAGTCTCTCACGTCGTGACCGTCGACTCGGATGTGTCCTTCGTCGACATCATAGAAGCGCATGAGCAGATTGACGAGTGTCGTCTTTCCGCCCCCGGTCGGGCCGACGATGGCGACGACTTCGCCCGGGGTCGTCTTGAAGCTGATGTTTTTGAGGATCTCGACATCGGGTTGGTAACTGAACGAGACGTTTTGAAATTCGATCGACCCCTTGAAATCGTGCGTATCGATCGCATCCGTGCGGTCTTTCGGTTCATCGTCATGATCGAGCACGGTAAAGACGCGTTCGGCGGCCGCGAGGGCACGCTGAACCTCGGCCATGATGTTCGACAAGTGATTGATCGGACCGGAAAAACGACGCGAATAGAGCGTGAAACTGGCGAGGTTCCCGAGCGTGATGTTGGAAAGAAAATAGAGAATCCCGCCGAAAACACCGACCAGAGCGACCGAAAGGTTGCTGATGAAGTTCACGGAAGGTCCGACGGTCGATGCGTAATATCCCGCTTCGTAGGATGTCCTGCTGACTTCCTCGTTCAGTTTGTCGAACCGGTCGAGGACGCTTTCTTCCTGGACGTAGGACTGAATCGTCCGTTGTCCGGTAATCATTTCCTCGGCAAACCCGTTGAGTTCCCCGAGTTTCTGGTTGCGGATACGATACTTCTTCTTGATGATCTTCGAGAGCGTCTTCGTCAGAAGCACGGACATCGGAATGGTTACGAGGAACACGAGAACGAGGACGGGGGACATGATGATCATCATGATCAGGGAGATCGTCACCGTGATGATGCTCGTGATGACACCGATGATATCATTGGAAAGAGACGTGCTCACCGTGTCGATATCGTAACTCATCTTGCTGATGATGTCCCCGGTCTGGTTCCGATCGAAGTAGGCGATCGGGACACGATTGAGCTTTTCAAAGAGATCCTGACGCATCTTGTAGACGACGCTCTTCGACACACGCACCATCTGAATGGTCAGAAGGAACAGGAGTCCGGCACTGACCAGATAGAACGAGACCATGAGTCCGGCATAGAAAAACACTTTGGAGAAGTCGACGCCGTCTTCCATTGCCGTGATCGCCCGGCCCGTCAGATAGGGTCCGACCAGCGACAAGGCATTCGACGTGATCATGAGCATGAGTGCGATGATGAGCTTGCGTCGGTAAAAATAGAGATAGTCCCAGAGCCTTCTGAGGACATATTTTTTGTTCTTGACCTTTTCGGTCCCGTCGGTTCGACCGCGCCCGCGCTTTCCGGCATACATCATGAGAGACCACCTCCGAGCTGGTGCATGGCGATCTCACGATAAAGGGGCGTCTGATCCATCAGTTCGTCATGCGTGCCCTGGGCGACGATTTCGCCTTCATCGATCAACAGGATCTTATCGGCGTTACGGATGCTCGCGATACGTTGGGCGATGATGATCATCGTCGTATCGCCGAGCTCTTTCTTGAGAGCCTGACGCATGCGCATGTCGGTATGATAGTCGAGGGCGCTCGACGCGTCGTCCAAAACGATGATGTCGGGTTTGCCCGCGATCGCCCGAGCGATCAGCACGCGTTGTTTCTGACCACCCGATAGGTTCATGCCGCGTTGCGCCATCTGGTGCATGAGTTCGTCTTCCTTTTCGTAGATGAACTCGGCTTGAGCGACTTCCATGGCGAGTTTGATGTCGTAATCGGTAATGACGTCCCGATTGAACTGGATGTTGCCGTAAATGCTGTCGGCGAAAATCAGATCGTTTTGAAACACGACGCCGATCCGTTTTCGCAAGGCATCCTGTTTCAGGTTCTTGATGTTTTCACCATGAAAGAGGATCTCACCCTCGTCGACGTCATAGAAACGCATCAGCAAATTGATCAGCGTCGTCTTGCCCGAGCCCGTCGCCCCGATGATCCCGAGCGTCTGCCCGGCATGAATCTTGAAATCGACGTCCTTCAGGTTGCACTCCTTCTGGTTGTACGAGAAAGAGACACCCTTGAATTCGATCAGCGGTTTCGCCGGATCGACCACGACATCGAGATGACCGTCTTGCATATCCTTTTTCATGTTGAGCACTTCGTCGATGCGGTCACCCGATGCCGTCGCCCGCGAGGATAGGACGAAAATGCGGGTCACGCTCATCATCGCGGTGAGAATGATCGTGAAATACGTGACGAAAGCGAGAATCTCACCTTTTTGCGTGAGACCGAGATCGATGCGGTAAGCTCCCGCCAGCAAAACGAGGACGAGCCCGCCGTTCATGATGATGCGCATCATCGGATTGATCTTCGACATCGTGATCTGCGCCTTGAGCTCGGCTTGGATCGTGTCGTCGTTCGCTTCGTCGAAACGCTCGATCTCATGTGAGTTCATCGATAGGGCGCGCACGACGCGGGCCCCGGAGATGAACTCTCTGAGCTTGCGGATCATGACATCCATGAACGATTGTGATCGCCTGTAAAGAGGTATCCCCTTCTTTGAAGCCAGGTAAATGACGATGGTGATCAGGGGCAACATGGCGACGATGATCAGGGTCAATACGGGGTCGAGCAAAAGCGACATGACGATGCCGCCGAGCAAAAGAACCGGGGCCCGGACACCGAGACGTTGCATGATGGCCGTCGCGTTGTAGATGTTGTACGTATCGGTCGTCATCCTCGAGATGAGCGACGGTCTCGTCAGGACATCGACTTGCCGGGCCGACAGGTTCTCGATCTTTTCGAAGAGATCGTGACGAAGCGTCCGTGTCGCCTGTGCGGCGATACGCTCGGCCTTGCGGTTGGCATTGACATTCAGAAACCAGCCGACAAACGCGATCAGAACCATGAGAAGACCGATCAGATAGAGCGAAGAAAGGTTCTCACTTTCGGATGCTCTCAACTCGGGAATCGTCACATCGATCATATAGGCGATCAACCACGGCAAAAAGAGGTCGGCAAGCGCGGCAACCGATTTGAAGGAAAGCGAGGTGATGAGCGTTCGCCAATATGGTTTGATCATGTGGATGATGTATTTCAAATAGGCACTTCCTTATGTGAAACTTGTGAAAATAACTATTGTCATTTGTTCGATTATTTTGTATAATGGTTTTGCTGCCCCCATAGTTTAATGGCAAAACGCAGCAATGGTAATGTTGAAATACAAGTTCGATTCCTCGTTAGGGCACCATCCGATAACCGGGCGACTCGATTACGAGTCGCTTTTTTTCTCCTTCAGGATCGACGTAGATATAATCGATCGGACTCCGTATACTGACCAGCGTGGCAACGGTTCGTGAAGCTCTTTTGAGTTGCTCGTAGGATCGATCGACTTTCAAAATCCGGCGACCGGATATGCACGTTTTCCTGTTGAAAGAAATGACGCGTGATCCTTGAGGTCTGGCGATGTGTTCTGCTCCGTCCGATCAGGTAATCTTTTGAGCTTCTTCCGAATGTTGTTGCTTTTTTCCTGACTGCACTGGAGCAGTTCGTAAGCTTTCTGGCCGGATCCTTTTTGAAATAGTGATAGCACGCGAGCGCATGTGGGCGGTTTCGATTACCTGCTCGTTTCTGTAAGGACGGATGTTTCGTTGAGTATTTTCTGGTCGATCGCCCTATCGTGTTCCCCTGGTTTCCGTATATGACGCCTTCAAGGTAGAGATTTAGATGGTGGTGCCGCATGAAAGACCGGGAAAAGTTGTCCAATCGGTTTCGCTCAGTTCGGCCTTGATCTTGGAAAAGAGGAAATCCTGCCCTTCGTCCTGTTCATGAAGGGAGAACATCATGTAATTGATTGATCTCGATCAACTGAAAGAGCGAAACTCCTCTTCATCTTGCGGTAAGCGATGAAGTCGCCGAAGAACACGTTGTTCGAAAGAAAGAAGGTGTAGGTGTACAAGCCACTCTCGTAAGTTAGCGGTGAAAAGCGTGACGTAAACCATCGTCCCGATCCAAAACGGGATCAGCGGAAAAGACGAGCATGCCCATGAAAATAATCGTAATCAGCACGGCGAAGACGATGGTCACGACCGGTGCCGCCAGTGCGCTTTTGGAAAACGATTCACCGTTTTCTCTGATAGGTTTCTTCGTCCGTGATCGGTTCGAGATCGGGAACGACAGGCCACTGAAAAAGAATCCGTAGTCCGGGTCGGATCGTGAAACGCCACCCTGTTCCGTCCGATAAAAACGAATATGGTCAGGTAGATCGCACGGAGTCCGCATTCCCTGCACCTTGAAAGCGATGGAAAATGACCGAGTTCATGCAAGGTCGGGTGACATAGAAAACGAGAATAAAAAGAAAAAAGACACCGAAGAAAGCGGTACTCCCGAAGACCGTGCCGATCTTCCTGGGTATATCCCTGGTAGACCGAAAAGCCATGAAAAACCGATGAAAAGCGAAATGGAAATGAATCGAATGACTTTGATAAATGTTTTCATGTCATCCTCCCGAATGATATTATAGCACACCCTCGACGTGGAAAAACGAATGGGAACACTTGACAAACCATTTTGAAATTTGCTATTATATATGAGCACGAAACATGTGGGCAAGTCGTATAACGGTTATTACACGTGCTTGCCAAGCATGAAATGGGGGTTCGATTCTCTCGCCCGCTCCACTTGACCATATATCGCACGTATTCAGCGCCGAACCGGGACATATAGTCCCGGTTTCTTTTATGGATTCTCGGATGGTCCTCGTGATAGGCGATCTTGATTTCGAGAAAACGCTCGGATTTCATGGATGATCTCGATAGAGCATCGCCCGCGTCGAACTCGGCACGCGCCCGGCGCATCTCTTCCGGTAATCGTTTTTCATGTTTTCGAGATCTTTTTGCTCCGGTGGCCTGATCGTCGCCGACTAGGTCGGATCATCTTCTCGATGGGAACTGGCGATCCTTCCGGTGTGAGCATGCTCTTCCCCGATACGCTTTGGTAGATGATCATACATGCCGCTGGACCGTCTTGATCCGGTCTTTGCGCATGGAAGAGGTTGAGATAACGGTGGTCGTTGGCGAAAAAGAATATCCTTGTCCACGAGCTCTCTGCTCTGTCCATCATGCGCTCATCCGCTCGTTGATCAATCGGTGATGCGTGACAAACTTTCGGCCATCCAACCGTTTCGAAGAACCAGGACAAGGATGCTGATTACAAATGGATCTTTTGAGTAGCGTGTCGAAACGTGGGTGATTTAAAACGCTTCATTTCTCAAACGACGGATAAACATGTTGAAGGGAAGAGAAACGCCGAGTGCGATTCCGACTGGCGCGAACCATTTACGATCAACGTTCTTAAAAACTCACCTTGGAAAGCAAGTGTCATGAGAACGAGCGAAGGAACGAGCCCGGCGGACATGCCGAGAGCCCATGACAGATAAGCGAAAAGAAAAACGAGTACGCTGAAGACGGCGAAATGATAACCGAAAAGAACGAAAAAGAGCGTTGCCAAGGCAATCCCGAGGGTTGCATTCGCGAGACGCAAAAACGCATGGCGAACGGAGTCGCGCTTCGTCAGATGGATCGAAAGAAGCGCGAGCAGTCCTGCCGTAATCCAATAGTCCAGATTCAACAGACGGGCGACCAAGCTCGCCAAGAGCGCGACAAGCCCCATCTTGATCGCCGTATTCAGAACTCTCATCGTTTCTCCTTTGTATGAGACATACGCTTGTACTGCTCGTAGAAATGCCTGATTTCCTTTTCGGCGAAAGGCTCTTCCTTGCGCTCGATCCGACGGATCAGATCCTTGAGCTGATTTTCGATAATCGCTTTGATTTCCGCCGAATAGGACATCTGGCGCGCATGCAGATCATACTCGTGCCGATCCAGAATACGATAGGTCCCATTCGGATACACTTTGACATCGAGATCGTAATCGATGTACTTGATCGCTTCCCCGTCGTAGAGGTAGGGACTCGAAAGGTTGCAGTAATAGTGGATTCCGTCGGGTTTGAGCATCCCGATGATGTTGAACCACAGGTCATTGTAAAAGTAACAGATGGCGGGTTCTTTCGTGTTCCAGCTTCTGCCGTTGTTCTCGATGACGTGCGTTCGGTTGTTCGCCGTCACGAGGACGTGGTCGTCCTGATAGAGCACGATCGCCTTTTTCCAGATGCGATGGAGTCTCTGGTTGTGCTTGTAACTGTGAATCGGTACGTTCATGCCGGTTGATAGTTTCATGCAAATCACCTCGAATGATGACCCTATTATAACACGAAATCATCCGATTCAAGGCTCACGTGCCTATGTCCAACCGCGCGATTCTTCCTGTTTTGATGCGGTAGACGAATCCTTTTTCGATCCCATCGACTTCATAACGGACTCTGATCGCTTTCGTGTCCGATTCAACGGTGACTTTTTTCGCCTGCAGACTCGCTTTCGCTTCCGCGAGTATGCGCATTGATTTTGCGTTGAGTGTCTTGACGCGATCGCTTGTCAGAAAGAGATGTCCGAAGATCGCATTGATGAGGGTGAGCGCTTCTCTTTGTTTTTCGTGCATCCCGTTTTCATCATTTCTCAAAACAAAGACATCGGGATCATTACAGAAAACATGTCCGTCGAGTTCACGCCGGTAGATCGTATTCAGGATCGTCTGCTTGGTCGAGATCCGTTCACGATGGAGCCACTTCATGTAGAAGACATCATCGAAGAGAAGCGAGACATCGGGCCCGATCCTGGCATAATCGACGAGTCCGAATCCGCTTGAAAGCGGCATCCCACAACCGAGAATATAGACGTCGTGAAGCGTTTCCCGCAAGAACATCATGCTTTCGTGCATGACTTGTGCACGCGTCTTGTCGGGTCTTGGCAGGAGCGCGGCGGCATAAAGGAAGTCGAGTTTGAAAAACGTGAACCGATACGTCTCGACCATGTGACGCAATATCTTCCGCACATGGTCCTTGACGTCATCTCTGGTCATGTCGAGCGCATAGAACCCGCTCCAGTTCGAACCGGCCATGACGGGTTCGCCCTGGTCGTCTTTCAGCAGAAACTCCTTCTTCTCTTGAAAGATCCTGCTCTTCTTCTCACAGACGAAGGGAGCCAGCCAGATCCCTGGCATCAGACCTTTTTCTTCGATCTTTTCAACGATCGGCAGAAGACCTCGTTCGAACTTCTCGAAATCGATCTCGAGCCAGTCGCCGATCGCTTTCTGATAGCCGTCATCGATCTGAAAGAGCGTGTCGTCCTCACCGATGTCTTCGAGGTCGATCATGAGTTTCTCATGATCGATCTTCTGCTCGTGACGGTACCAGGACGTATATCCGGTCAGGACCGGTCTTTCACCGATTTTCGGTAGTCGCTTCAAATAGGCATCGAAGACCTCGTCATGCGTTCCTCTTATGCGCATGAAGTCGAAGACTTTGAAGGGACGTTCGATGACTCTGTCCGTAACGTCGCTTTGCAAGATCAGCTTTCTTTCCTTGAGATCGTAGTAGATGATGAGATAAGCCCGGGTGTCGTTGAGCGACCCGATCAGTTCGTAATCCGAATCGATTCGGTAAGCATAGGTGTATCCGTGCAAAAGACCTTTTCGATACGTCGTGAAATGCGTATCGCCGTACTTGTCGAGCTGGTAACGATCGATGATGAAACGTGGCACATGGTCGAGTCCGCGCATGCGATCCTTGGGTCCATAGAGTTTCGTCTCGGTCCACGACTGATACCCGTTGGGCATGAAGCGGGTATTCGCGTCGTAATGAAGCTCTTCGGTAAGCGACGCGGAGATGAGCGTGATTTGTTTCTTGGGGATGATCGTCATGGACACGTCCGTACCGTTCGGATGTGAGGTGACCTCATGTTCGATCACGAGATCCTGATTGGACTCGCTCGTACGCATCGGCACGTGACCGATCCGATATTCGATGACGGCTTTCATCCTTCGATCACATCGCTTTCTCGGATCTTTTCGAGCACTTTCTTCTCATCGTATGACGTCAGAACGGCAGCCCCGGCGATCGAAAAGGCGATCGCGAGCATGAGAGCGATCCGGTAACCAAGTCCGACATCCGTACGGATCGTCGCGACCGACGTGAAAATGAGGAGGGAAAGCGACTGTCCGAGCTTGAAAGCGAACGTGCGTGCGGCGAAAAACATGCCCTCTCTGTTCTCGTTCGTCACGACGCTCTCGTATTGGGCGATATCGGCGATGATGGCTTGTGGCAGAATACCGAGGATCGCCATCGGCATAGCCGCGAGAATCGCGATGATGAATCCGTAAAGAAGATTCGAAACCGGTGTGAGACCGGCGAATGCGGCAACGACAAAGGCGAACGCGAACATGACGAAGGCGTAGATGACCATCCGTTTCTTGCCGATTCTCTTACTGATCACATTGACCGGGAAATAGAACAGGAACGACGTCATCGTCATGACGATGAACAGAAGCGAGATCATCGACTCCTCGAGTTTCAAGAGACTGACGATGAAAAACGGCAACCCGATCTGAAAGAGGGTGAGAGCGATCCAATAGAGAATGTCCGAGATGACGAATATCCGAAAATTCCGGTTTTTAAACGTCTTCAACAAGGACTCGAACGCTTTCGATTCGCTCGGCACGTAGTTGACAAAATCCTTTTCTTTGATCACGAATGTCGGGATCAGCATGAACACAAAGGCCAAACCGGCCAGACCGAGAAACGTCATGCGAATCGCTGTCATACGTTCTAAACCTGTGGATATGAGCGTATCCCAGATGAAGGGGGCACCGTAGGCGAGGGCTGTCCCGAGAATGAACGTGACCGAGATGAATGTCGAGATATTGATCTTGTCGTTCTGATTCTTTCCGAGTTCCGGAATCAAGGCATTGTAAGGCGTACAGTATAGCGTCATGAAGAAATAGAAGAGTATGACCGAGACGAAGAGCCAGGCGTTGTTGGCCAATCCGACGGAAGAAGTCGGTGACACGAAAACCATGACCGTGAAAAAGGCGAACGGGAATGCGGCAACCCGCATGAACGGGATCCGTCTTCCTTTGGGATTTCGACTGCGATCCGATGCGCTCGCGATGAGCGGATCGGTGAACGCATCGAAAATCCGACCAAACGCGGTAATAACCCCGGTAATCGTGAAGAGCCCGAGAATCACCGTTCCTTGCGAGACATAGATCTTATGTCCGAGATCGATCAGTTCGTTGTCCACCTGATAGAAGTAGACCAGCCAGTTCGTGATGATTCCCGCCAGAATCGACCAGCCGAGCTGACCGATGGCGAACGTCCACATGATTCGTTTCGTTACGCGTTTCATGCCATACCTCTTTTCTCTGTGTGTGAAATCCGTTGATTTCATTGTAACACCGAAAACCGCGGTTTTGAAGTCCGGATAAAAAAAACACCCGAAATGATCGGGCATTTATCCGTTCGCCAGATTCTTATGGTAATAATCGTCTCTTTTTGAAGGCTCGAAACCCATCCTGACCAGATACTTCTCATGGACGGGATGACCCTTTTTGCTGATCAACCTGTCATAACCCTTACTTAGAAAGTAGTCTTTCTGCCGCTCGAAAATGAATTGTCCCATCTTGAAATCACGATAACGCGGAATCGCATAGTCGATCAGTATCTCAAGCGTCCTCCTGTCAACGACCCGACAAATGAACACGCCTGCGGGAATCGTGTTTCGAAGGATGAAAAACTTCAGGTATTTCTTGTCATCGAGATGGTTCGGAACATCCATGTAAAGCATGATGTTGTCCTTGTGAAAACGCATGAAATACTCGAAGTATTCGGTATCCCGCGTCACTTCGAGAAGCGTGAAATAATCCTTTTTCGTATACATCTGATAGAGATAATAGCCATTGACAAAGACGATGCCGGTATTCAGAATCGCGATCGGTATGGAATCGATCAGCACACCATAGACCAAAAAGACCAGTGACCCGGCCGTATTGATCCATCTGAGTTTCTTGACCGAACTCATCAAGAGCGATATCAGAATAATAAAGGAAGCGGCATAACCGATCCATTCGGTAATCATATGATCATCTTCTTTCCCTGAAGCCTTCTCTTTCAATTATCCCACGATAATCCCGTCAAGGCCAGTCAAATGCATTGTCGGGATATGTGTTCATTCCCGCTTTGCCCGTTACCGGGTTTTTCAGAGACGTATATTTCTAAAACTTCGAATTGTTTTGCATGGACGTCAAGTCCGATATGCCCAGAAGCGGAAGACGATGTTCATTTGGCAAGAAACATGATAAAATGAGTCGTGACGGACAAAAGATCCAATGTCGCATAACACGAATGAAACGAGGAACTCAATATGCCACACATCCTGCTTCTCATCCTTCTGATGATCACGATCAACGCGTTTTTCGCCGCCTCGGAGATGGCTCTGGTCTCCATAAAGACAATGGATGTCCACAGACTGAAAAAAGAGGGCAAGAAACATGCGCTGTTGCTGGAAAAAGTTACCGATGACTCAACGAGATATCTGTCGACGATCCAAGTCGCGATCACCCTTGCCGGTTTCATCTCAAGCGCATTCGCCGGCAGTCAACTCTCCGGCGGTCTCGTTGATCTTTTCGGACGGATCAACATATCGATATCGAACAGTTTGGCTGTCGTCCTGATCACACTCGTTTTGTCATACTTCACTCTGATATTCGGCGAACTCGTCCCCAAGAGAATCGCGATTACCAATCCCGGGAAGTTCGCATTGTTCTGTGCGCCCGTGATCTATGTTTTCATGACCGTATTCAAACCGTTTGTCTGGTTGTTAAGCATATCGACCGAAGGTTTCCTGAAACTCGTCGGTATAAAAACCAAGAAAGACGGTGGCATGATTTCCGAAAAAGAGATCAAGGAAATGATCGTATACGGTCAG
>JAGYNT010000139.1 GCA_018399615.1 Acholeplasmataceae bacterium | reverse complement strand
GATCGTTTCAAACGGATGAGTGTTTAGAATGTCAACCAAATCCCGTGCGATGTCGGTGAGTACGACTAATTCGCCATATTGAAGTACTGAGAGCGTATTGATCAGCCTGCAATCCATGTTTTTGAGAATCCATTCAGCTAAGCCTGCATCGAGTTTCCTGACATGATGGATTATCTCACTTAGGATCAAGTCAGCGGCCTTAATTCCAAGATAACGACCGATAATCAAACGGATTTCGATCATTAAATGGATTTCCTCGCCCAGCTTTTCGCCATCACTGTAATATGTGATTCGGTCTCGTGTGACCACTGTCATTGTTTGCATATAATGGAGTGTTTGAAGAATTCGGTCCAGTCGTGAAGTGATATGCGAAATCATGAAACCTTTGTTTTTCGGATCATTTGCAAACGAAGCGTCAGTCAAAGGGAATTCATCCAAAATTGCTTTTTTGGTATTGTCACTGTCGGTGCCATTGATAAAAAGGACGGCATAATCCTGTTCATACAGGATGTCGAGTTGCTTGAGACAATTTTTGATGATGTTCTCTCTTAATCCGACCTTTGAACGAGAACCGGAGGTTTCATATCCATTTTCTTTGGACACGTCCAGAAGAAATTCGGCTTTGCGGAGGATGAGATCGGCCATTTTTTTGACGCCCTTCGAAGGCCAATCGGGTTCCCGACCGATTTGTGACGATTCGGATTCTTGATTACTCTTGCCGGATTGGTAAACCGGCTTTGACTTCTGATCCATATTTTCATCAAATCCTTTCATTGTTTGAGCTTGTGTGTTCGGAGGAACTGTCCATAGGTCAGTTCCGTGGAGGCTTCGAAGTGGGGATGTTTCAACAAGACGGTCAATGTACCATCGGCAGTGGGCCTGTCTTCATCCTCGATAAAGTGTTTTGGGATGCCGTAGTCTCTGTGCTCTTCATTGAATGTCCGTAACAGAGGGGTATTACAGAACTTGAAGTAAATGTCATGCAAAGCGGGATCGATGTCATGTAGGATCCGGATTGCATTCACTTCGGTATGGAGAATGTCGGGCAATGTGGAATAGAGGGTATAAAGGGCTCCCAAGTAATGAAAATCACTAGAGCCTTCCGTAGCTCGAATCGAAACGACCTGACAATCGTATTGAGACAAGGCATCGAGTGTTGATTTTGCTTGTGACAATACATTGAACGTTGATCTCCCGCTTTTGTTGTCCAGACGTATATACCATTGTTCTTCTTTTCTCATGAAGTGAGATTCGAAAGTCGTTGCCATCAACTCATTGACGAGATTTTCATCGCGTCCCGTAACAAACACCGGATACGCATATCGTGCAACCGCATCACGGTATACGTCCAATCCTTTCTTGACACGTGTCACATTCATCGGAACCGTATTTTCGTGGGCGATCAGCGCAGAACATGTACCATCATCAATCAACTCTGAAAAAGCATTATTTAAGTCGAGTCTGTCATAAAAATCGTCATCCAATTCCTCCCAGCATAGGATAAACGGCAAGGTCAGCTTGATTTCATTGGTTTTGGTGACAGACTCTTTGTCACCGAGGGCGTTGAACATGTCCGATCGAGATCGAACCAGTTCGACAAACGCATATAATATGTTCATACTCATATCAAAACCTCACAGTTTTTCCGAATTTCGGAAAAGTCTCTTAGAGTGGCGATCAGATCACCGGTTGAAATCTCATGAATGTCTTCGCCG
>JAGYNT010000138.1 GCA_018399615.1 Acholeplasmataceae bacterium | reverse complement strand
AGTGTCTTTTCGGTCCCGTCATAGACATACAGGATGTCTTCAAAAAGGACACCACTCATGTCATGAATCGCTCTTTCGATTACGAGAAGCGCGATCAAGGGATCCGGCAAGTCATAATTACCGGTCGTATCCATAAAGCTTGCTGTGACTTGATAAGTCCCCGCATCGCTTTGATCGTTGTCCTGGTAGGTCACGCTCACGCCTTCCGGAAGTTCACCTTCGATTACCAGTGACTTAGGTGTTCCATCATAGACATGGGTCGCACCAGCAAATAAGATACCCGTAATCGGTGCTTGTTCGATTCTCAAGGTTGCTTGCATGGCCGGAATGTTTTGATAGTTACCGGTTGAATCGGTGAAATCCGCGGTGACCTGATAGGTTCCGGCATCGGTTTGGTCGTTGTTCTGATAGGTCACGCTCACGCCTTCCGGGAGTTCGCCTTCGATCGAAAGTGATCGCGTCGTTCCGTCATAGATATGGGTCTCACCATTAAATGAGATATCCGTGAGGACAGCTTCAACGATCGTAAGCGTCGCTTCCATCGCCGGAATGCTTTGATAGTTCGCTTCATCATAGATAAAGTTTGCCGTAACTTGATAAGTCCCCGCATCGCTTTGATCATTGTTCTGATAGACGACACCTACGTCTTCCGGAAGTTCACCTTGAATAACAAGCGAGCGTGTCGTCCCATCATAGGTATATGTGGCATCATCGAATGTGAGATGGCTCACATCATAGGATGCCTTTTCGATGATCAGTTCCGCACTCAAGTCGGGTACTGGTTCATAGTTGTTGGTGTGATAGACGAATGAGGCAGTCACCGGATACGTTCCGGCATCGGTCTTTTCGTTGTTCACATATTCAACGGTAATCCCCTCCGGCAGATTACCGGTAATAAGGAGCGTGTGTAGAGATCCGTCATAGACGACAGTCCGTGATTCGAGTGTTACCCCGGAAACCTGTGCCTTTTCAATCGTCATGACAGCAACCAGATCATCGATTGGGGGTTGTTCTCCGGTCGTATCGGTCAGGCTCGCGGTCACTTCGTATGTCCCGGCATCGATCTGATGGTTGTTGGTGTAGGTTAGGGCATACCCATCGGGTATGGTTCCGGATAAGGACAGGGACTTGACGGTTCCGTCATATGTGAAGGTCCGTGATTCGAAAGTGATGCCGAGATCGAATTCTTCGATCCATCGGGCAGTCAATTCGATGTCTTCGGTTACCGTGTAACCGATAAAGACCCACTCGATACCCTCAAGATACCAGCCGCCAAAGGTGTAGCCTTCTTTATAAGGGTTATCGGGTCGCCATGCTTTTTTTCCATCTTCAACGTCTTGGCTGTCAATCGTCGATCCACCCATGCTATCGAATGATACCGTATGTGTCTCGACGTCCATGGTGCCTAGTCGACCATTGATGAGATCATCCAACCATTCGGATTCTGTTTTTTGGTATTCCGGATAGTTCTCCAGGTAGAGTGCATAGGCGGATTTGCCGGATTCTCCATCCAAACCGTCTTCGCCGTTCAAGCCATCGAGGCCATCAGCACCCATGACGTTTCCGACATTGACGAATGTACCATCCGAGAGTTCAAAGACGAGTTGTCCAGATTCGTTGATGGTTGCGTCGATGATACTCGTACCATCTTCTCCATCCGTTCCCATGACGTTTCCAAGATTTAGAACAGTTTCATCGGTCAATGTAATGACGAGT
>JAGYNT010000137.1 GCA_018399615.1 Acholeplasmataceae bacterium | reverse complement strand
AAACCGATAGGATGCATATCATCGTTCGTTTCAACATAAGCACGCTCCTTACGAGACCATGTGATGTGGACATTCTACCATGAAAAGACCGTACAACCGATAAGGATCGGTTGAAACGGTCCGTTTTTGCATGCGAATCAAAGGATTCGCTTCGCTTTGGGCGGTTTATAGTCTCGAACATCGCGGGTCACCCGATCGAGTTCCATCTCCCACCCGACCGGGAGGTTCAGGTCATGGACCAGGTTCTCTTTCAAGTGTTTTTCGCTCGAAGCCTTGACGATCGGATAGGCACCCTTGTCCAACACATAGCGAATGGCGATTCTTGAAGGTGTTTCCCGGTAACGACTCGCGACATCCCTCAATTCCCTGAGTCCTAAAAGACGCCCACGTGCCAGAGGCGAGTGCGCCTGCACGACGATCTCATGCTTCAGACAATAATCTCTCAACCGATCGAGCGTGTGTCCGACGAAAATGCCGAGTTGATTGATTGCCGGACGTATCTTTGTGTCGGGCAACAGCTTTTCCAAGTCTTCGACATCGAAATTGGATACGCCGATCGCACCGACGACTTCGTCCTCGTATAGGCTTTCCAAGGCGCGCCAGACATCGAGGTTTTCTTTCGCATAGTCCTCGCCTTCTTTTCCCCAAGGCACCGGATTGTTGATCAGAAGCGCATCGAGATAATCGACACCGAGGTTATCCATCGTCTTTCTGGCAACCCGAAGCGTACCGTCGAAGGTCTTGATGTGGGGAGGGACTTTCGACGTGATGAAGATCTCGTCCCGGTCGATCCCGGAGGATTCGATGGCCTGGCCGATTTCTCGTTCATTCAAGTAGATCGGGGCCGTCTCGATGTGCCTGTACCCGAGCTTCAGAGCCGTCAGAACGAGATCTTTCGTGTCTTCTTTTTTGAGGCCGTATGTCCCAAGTCCGATCTTGGGCATGAAAAGACCATGAGTCAACTCGATGGATTCGTGCGTCGTCCGTGTCATCTGGATTCGTTTTCGAATGCTTCGATCAATTCGTCATATCGCCTTTCGAATACCTCATCGATCGTTTGGGCTTCCGGGTGTGCATCGTAATGGGAAACCACCTTTTTCACGATATCTCTATACTCGGTTTCAGAGACGTAATTGGGCGATACGGATCGGATCTTGTCGTTGTCAAAGACAGCACTGTCCTTCATATCGCCCATAAGCGGTCCTTTGAATTCCGGAAAAGAGGCGATGATCCGTTCGGTCGGTATGAACACGATCTTTGATTCGACACCGAGCGCCGCCTCGATCATGTGATGGATTTCAAGCCACGCATAGGCCTTATCCGATGTCAGATGGTAGGTGTTGCCATAGGTTCTATCGTTGCCTAAAACATCCAAAAACCCATGTGCGAAGTCCCTGTTATAGGTAAGCGTCCATAATGATTCCCCCTCATCGGGCATGATGACCGGCTTGTTTCGTTTCATCCGTGACAGCAACGTATAGGGATGTTTCCAACTGTTCAGTTGGGAAACGACCGATCGGTCGTCATACGTATGCGACGGTCTGATGATCGTCACGGGAAACGCGGGGTCCTCAAGGCCAAGCAAAAACATTTCACACGCCTCTTTGTTTCTGCTATAGGTCCAATAGGGATTCCCGAGCGGTACGTCGTCTTCGGTAATCGGAATTCTTGGGATCGGTTTCTGATAGGCCGAGGCCGAACTGATGAAAACGTATTGATCCGTGTGTCCCTTGAAAAGACGGTAATCC
>JAGYNT010000136.1 GCA_018399615.1 Acholeplasmataceae bacterium | reverse complement strand
CATGGATGAATCGATCGGTGAGGTCACCGAAATCTATTATGACCTCGCATCGGGCGCGACCGGTATTACGGATCTCTCCGTAATCGAAGGATTCGTCGATGAAGGTACGACAGCACAGGAAAAATGGACGGAAATCAAGAACAAGATCGATGAACTCGTCGGTCTGATCAGTGATGGTACGATCGATGTCACCGATGCCCAGAAGGGCGAAACGCTCGACTACGATTCATTGACGAACGTCACCAAAGCGAACTAAATTACGGGAGAAAAGCGATGGCGATTATCCAGACTTTCAAGTTAACCAAACGATTTTTTGACCTGATTGCCAACAAGCATGTCGACTTTTCCGTCCAAAAGGGCGAGATCAAGGCGATTGTCGGTGAAAACGGTGCCGGAAAAACGACACTTATGAATATGCTCTACGGCCTTTTGAAACCGACGTCTGGGGAAATCCACATTCGCGATCAACACGTATCTTTTGATTCACCTGCCGATGCCCTGGCCATGGGCATCGGCATGGTGCATCAACACTTCAAGCTCGTGGAAAGTCTCTCGGTCTATGAGAACGTACTACTCGGTGCGGAATTAAAGAAGATCGTGAAGATCGGCGGAAAGACGGTAACAAGTCCTTTCATCGACCGAAAACGATCGAAAGAGCGAGTCCGAGACATCATCGAATCCTATGGATTCAGACTCAATCCCGAGGATCGGATCCGGGATCTTTCGATCGGTGCCAAACAAAAAGTCGAAATTCTCAAGATGCTCTACCGGGATATCGACATCCTGATCTTCGATGAACCGACGGCCGTGCTTACGCCGCAGGAGATCGAGGCTTTTTTCAAGACGCTAAGAGAACTTCGTGAGCGCGGCAAGACGATCATTCTGATCACGCACAAGCTCAAGGAAGTCATGGCCGTAAGCGATTCGGTCATGGTCATGAAAGAAGGCGAAGTCGTCGGAAACAGGAAAACGAAAGACACCAACGATATCGAGCTCGCCCAACTCATGGTCGGGCGCGACGTTCTGCTTGAAGTGACGAAAAAACGAAATGAAACACACGATCAAAAGGACGTCCTTTATCGCGTCGAAAACCTCACGACGCACGACAAGTGGGGTTATGACGTCGTCAAGAACGTTTCTTTTGAGATTGCCGCGGGTGAGATCGTCGGGATTGCCGGTGTCGAAGGCAACGGCCAAAGCGAACTCGTCAACGTGTTGACGGGGATGATGACGGCCACCCACGGGAATGTCTATTTGAAAGATCAGAATGTCACGAACATGTGGCCCGCCGACTTGCGGAAGAAGGGAATCGCCATGATTCCAGAAGACCGTTACAGGCATGGTCTCTGTACGGAAATGAAGATCTATGAGAATCTGATCGCCGGGTATCATGACGACATGAGTCTTTGTCGCTACGGAATCTACGATCAGAAAAAGGTCGCCGAACGGGCGCGTCACTGTATCGACACATACGATATCCGTCTCTCTGATCAGACGGATCCGGTAACCTCTTTGTCGGGAGGGAACGCACAGAAGATCATTGTCGCCCGGGAATTCGAATCCGATCCGAACGTCTTGATCGCCGCCCAACCGACCAGAGGCGTCGATATCGGCGCGATCGAGTTCATTCACCAATCGATCATCGATCTCGCGACGAAAAAGAAAAAAGCGGTTCTCATGGTTTCGAGCGAGCTCTCGGAAATCATGAGTCTTTCCGACCGTATCCTCGTCATGTTCAAAGGCGAGATCATCGGCGA
>JAGYNT010000135.1 GCA_018399615.1 Acholeplasmataceae bacterium | reverse complement strand
GTGAAAGACGAACATCTTCTCTTCGCGGGCATAGAGGACAACGTATCCGAACAGGGCAATGAAGGTCATCCCCGTCAACAAGAGATCGATCGTGTGTGAATCGATCGAGGCGTAGACGTTGAATCGTTTCAACCGAAGGGATGAATCGTGATCTTTCAAAGGTTTCATACGATAGAACTGATAGACCATCATAACCAGGGAAAGCAGTGAAAAAAGGACATAGAGATTGCCCGTCAAGGGAATCTTGAAAGAGGGAGTGAGCATAATGGTCAATATGATCGTAACAAGCGAGAGAACAGATCCGCATATGATTAAAACGAGATGCAACGCGTGCCTTTTCTTTATGTGATCTTTTGAAAGGGATGATTCGTATGTGTAATCCTTCGAATCGTTGATGAAGACGGACTTTGTCGGTCTGAAAGGAGAGACGAGAACTTTGATCGCGTAGACGAAGAAAACGGTCAGCCAGCTTAAAAAGAGAACGAGCGTCACGTATTCGATCATGACGTGCTTGAAGACCTGAACGATGATTGTCAGAAGCGTCAAAACCATGACGAAAACATGCGACCGTCGGCCGTTCCATTCGAGGTTTTCGAATATATGGATTTCTCGCAGTCGGTTACCGAAGAGCTCATCATTCGGGGCATCCGGCTTATGGCCGACGAGCAGATAGTCCGTGGATACGCCGAAGTATCCGGCGATCGCGATGATGATGTCCGATGAAAGCTGTCCTTTTCCATTCTCCCAGGCACTGACGGTTGCCGGTGAATTGAAACCGAGGTCGTTGGCGAACTGCTTTTGCGACAGGTTCTTCTCCTGCCTGAGCTTGCGGATGCGTTCCCCGATGTGTTCGTTTGTCATGAAATGCGTCCCTTCCCGTTTTGAAAATCAAGTCCATTATAGCACAGACCCGCAACCCCTTTCGCTTCGGATGTCTGTTTTTTACCCGGATTGCCCAAAAAACGATGGCCAAGAAGGCGATCCTCGAACGACAACCCTGAAAAAAAAGAAAACCGAATCGGTTAAAACCCTTGAATAATGTAAACGTTTGCATTATAATACGGTTGAAACGTTTCGACACACGGAAACGACACAGATAACGCACACGAACCAGCATCATGCGAAAAAAATGAATCCTTGGCTCGCATCTTTGCCTCAAGCGATTAATTCGAACATCATGGTCTGGTTTATATTTTATACTAAAATCGAAACGTTTCGATAAACAAAAAAAGAGAGAAAAGAAACAAAGGAGGAGAATATGAGAAAGACTGCAAGATTGTTCGTACTGTTTTTGGCCTTGGGCTTTTTGTTCGTCATCGCGGGGTGTACCGATCCCATCGTCGATGACACGCCATACAATGCTCTGGGCGAATGGGAAGATGGCGGAGACGACATCTACGACATTCTGACGAATACCGAGGATGAACTCGCCTTCGTCTATGACAAGGGGGCGTTCCCGGATGCCCACATGACGAGTCCGGAGTTCACAAAGGATCTCACGAACTTCAAGAAACTCGTCATCACCGTTGAAGGAACGGGCACGATGCTCGTCCGACTCGAAACCGAGGATGAAACCCCTGCACGCGAGGTACGCCTCAACGTGACCGGGCTTGTCGGAACCTATGAATGGAACCTGAACGACCACAAGGATTTCCTTGCTGTCGTGAACCGGATCGTCATCATCGGCGCACCCGGCAAAGAAGAGTCGATCGGGTCGATCAGCGTAACCGAACTGAGCTTCTACAAGTCGGTTGCCGACAATT
>JAGYNT010000134.1 GCA_018399615.1 Acholeplasmataceae bacterium | reverse complement strand
TTATGAAACAGCGGATCGTCTCCGCCGGGATCTGATGGAAAAGGGTTGGATCTGACGTGAACGGACTGACATACGCCTACATCGGAGACGCCTATTACGAACTGCGGATCAGAAAATATCTGATCGATCGAAAGATGACGCGCGTCAACGCGCTTCATAAGCGGGCGATCGACTTCACCTCGAGCGTCGCCCAAGCGAAAATCATCGAACACATGATCGAAACCGAGGTCATCGACCAGGAGGAAATCGCACGTTTCAAAAACGGACGCAACACCAGCGGACCCGGAAGGAAAAACGTCGATGCGAGGACCTATCACATGGCGACCGGATTCGAAGCGCTCATCGGCGCGCTCTACCTGGAAAACCAAGCGCGTGCGGATGAACTCGTCGACATCGCGATTCGTTTCATCGAAGGGGAAAATTAGATGGAAAAAACCGTGACGAAAAAACTGAATCAGAGTACGGATGTGCCGAAGAGCGCATCCGAAAAGAAAACGAACAAAACCAAAAAGGGACCGAAGACCGTTGTCAAGGACGACCTCGTGCAGATGAAGGGCGACCCGCTGGGTCTGAACGTTCCTTTGAGCGAGGAAGTCAAACCGGGATTCGATGTTTCCGAACGCATAAGACACAAGGACGATATCGTCGTTGAACGATACAATCCCGAAGTCGACCGAGGTCTTTCGACCGAGGACGTCGAGAGCAGGCAGATGGCCGGGCTCTCCAACATTACCGATACCGGAAGTACGAAGAGCATTTCGACGATCATCATGTCGAATATCCTGACGTTCTTCAATTTCCTGAATTTCGGTATTGCCGGATGGTTGATATCCGTCGGGTCGAGCATCGGACACCTCCTGTTCATGGGTGTGATCACGGCCAACATCACGATCGGGATCATTCAGGAAATCCGGGCCAAGAAGACGATCGACCGGTTGTCTCTGTTGTCGGCACCGACCGCGTACGTCGTCAGAAACGGCGATGATCTCGAGGTCGCCATTACGGATGTCGTGATCGATGACATCCTCTTCCTCAGTTCCGGGAAACAGATTACGGCGGACGCCGTCGTCCGGTCCGGAACGATCGAAGTCAACGAATCCCTGTTGACCGGTGAAGCCGACCCGGTCCTGAAAAACGAAGGGGATTCGCTCTTTTCCGGCAGTTACGTGATCTCCGGATCCGCCCATGCGCAAGTGACCGCCATCGGCAAGGACATCTACATTCAAAAGCTTACGAGCCAGGCGAAAAAATATCGGAAACCGAATTCCGACCTGCTCGGTTCACTCAAGATCATCATTCGTGTCGTCGGCGCCTTCATTTTGCCGATGGCGGGGATTCTCTTCTATCTGATGTGGCAGTTTTCCGATCTGACCTATGCCGAAATCGTCAGAAGCACCGCAGGCGCGATGATCGGCATGATCCCTTCCGGGCTGTTCCTGCTTACGAGTATGGCGCTCGCCGTCGGTGTCATCCGACTGGCCCAGAACAATACGCTCGTTCAGGAACTCTACTGTATCGAAATGCTCGCGCGCGTCGATACGCTCTGTCTGGACAAAACCGGGACGATCACCGATGGAACGATGGCCGTCACGAATATCATCGAATACAAGCATGATGCCGGTCTGACCGTCAAAAACGCGATCTCGGCGATGCTGAACGCCTTGAACGACCAGAATCTGACGTCCGAAGCGCTCACGGAGCACTTCGGCACGGCCAAACGCATTCGTCACCTGAATCATATCCCTTTTTCGAGCACACGGAAATTCAGTGCCGTGCAG
>JAGYNT010000133.1 GCA_018399615.1 Acholeplasmataceae bacterium | reverse complement strand
GGAGACGAGAATTCCGTCTTTATAACGAACGGTTTCGATCGGTGTCTTTTTTAGTTCATGGGCGATGACCGGCATATAGTCGGTCAAGCGACCACCGAGCGGCAAATACGTGTTGATGATCCCGATGATCTGGTTGAACGTCTTCGTGCTCTCCGGACTGGAAAAGGCGTATTGACGCTTCAGTTCGTCATAGAGTTCATAGAGGTCGTCCTTGATCGTTTTCGCTTCCTGAGGTTCGAACGTCGTAACCGTCTTGGCGATCTCGAGATCGCCGAGATGGGTTGAAAAGCCACTGTTGACCATCAGATTGAAACGAGGAAAAACGGCTTCCATAAGCGAAAGATAGTCCTCGTTCTTCGTATGGATCTTGATTTCTTCCGGTTTGACTCGTTTTTGATCGATCAGAGCTGCAATCGTTTCAGCAAGAAACAAGACTTCCTTTTCATCACTTTCGAAAACATGGAAGTCAATCGGGTCATGAAAGTCGTTTTCTTGTGATTCCTTGACTTCCAATGTCTCGGATAAGCGTTTCAGACAACGTTGAAAAAGACGATCCCTGACCGGATAGCCGGTAACCCATACTGTCCGTTCTATGTTCATTTTCAAAACGGAAGAATCGTTAATGAGCATGCCTTTTTGAATCAGGTGCTTTTTCAGGTCCTTCAGTCTTTTCAATGATTCCTGTTCGTATTTGAAATCGATATCGATGTATTCGAGCAAGCCGATCATCTCATCGGCGATACTTGGTAAAACGTTCAAATATCTGGTCGCGTGATACAGACAAAGAGGCTCTCTTCGATGCGTCATCGCTTCGATGAGGCCTTCTCTCGTCATCCATTTGATATCATGAAGGACGTGATCCTTCGATAAAGCCGTCAGAATCTCCATCTTGATCATCGCAGGCGCGATGATCAGCACAGGCTCATTCGACCGGGCGATATGTATAATCTCTTTCATCTGTTCCCCCTTGTGTGCACTGAGGTCTTATGCATAAAATAACCTCTTTCGAGGTTATTATACCATGTGTCGATAGAAGATAAAACCGCTCGTGAAGGATTTAAAGACGATTTGAATATCTCGTTCGTCGCTGTATAAAGACATCCAGACTCAAGCCAATTTCTTTTTCCGTCTCCTCGTTTCCATGTGATTCAGAATATGAATCGGTACGTACCAGATGAGAAGAACCAGCAATCCGAAGAAAAACGTACCGATCAGATAAAGAACATATCCATGACCGGAAACGACTTCGAATGGCGTACCTTCCGCCTCGACCAGAAACAGGAAGTTGGCATTCGTCAGCAAATCAACCGGCAAGACGATGACATAGGTCAACAGAACCAGAAGGACGAAGCTTTTTATGAATCCTCGTCCGGTCGGACGATATTCGTGCACGAACATCATATACATGAACATCAGAAAGAACAGCATGTGCGAGAATAGGAACTGATAGAACCTGAACCGATCCGGACCATAGGGAATATCGGGGAAAAGCATGCTGACGATGCCACCGATCGCCCAGTAGTATCCGATATCGAAGACGGACTTGGACTTGGTGAACATGACATAGATTCCCATCGCGAGACTGAAGAAACAGATCGCCAAAGGAAAATTATCCACATACGTCCATATCCCATTCCCCAAAGACCATGCATGCAAGGCGATTTCAAATAGGATACCTGCAATACCGATTGCGTAACGAACCTGCTTTTCATGACGATAAGAACGAATCCTTTTCCTGAAGAGAAAGAGGAGAAAAACCGAAAGAAAAACAAGAAACAG
>JAGYNT010000132.1 GCA_018399615.1 Acholeplasmataceae bacterium | reverse complement strand
AGATCAGGAGTGTCCCGTAAAACAACACCTGCATGATCCCGCCGATCGCCGGGATGAAGGGAAAAGCGATCAACGGGTAGAAATCGCGTCTGCTCAGTTTGTCGCGATGTCTGACGGCATGAACATACGACATGAGAAAATAGGAATAGCTGATCGCCACGTGGACAATGAAAAGCGATCCTCGGACGTAGTTATGGTCTCCATCAACCGAAAAGAATAGGTCAAAAAAACGGATTCAGGAGGATGAGAACAAAATGAATCAGAATCGGAATCAACAGATAACCGAGAAACCCCTTGATCCGGTTGGAGTCCTTGAATATGAAATAGTCGACGTATAGAAACCAGAAAAACGCGGTGACCGCGACGAGAGCATAGGCGACGGAGTTGCCGATATGGATCAACCATGGAACGAACGTGCCCGCCTGTCCTTCAAGAAGGACATTCGGAATGTCCAGTGCGAGATTGGCCATGGTAAGAAGAACGATGACACGCAGAAACGCGTGTTTTTCGTGTTCGTTCGGCGTATTTCGGAGCATGCTGATATAGATGATCAGACAAAGGATGAGCGAATACAGATTGACCTGAACGACGTAGAGCACGGGCAGCGACCTCCCTCGGGCAAAAGGTTTCCATACGATATAGGAAAATTATACCACGATTCCTTAAAATTTTCTAAAGGTCATCCGGTCATGGATTCGGGGAATCGACCATGTTTTTGGGAAAATGGATTTCAAAGGATACGCCGTCACGTTCGTTATTGGCCTGAACAGAACCGTCATGCAACAAAACGATCTGCCTTACGATCGAAAGACCGAGACCGGTGCCTCTGCTTCTGCTCTTGTAGAAACTCTTGAAGATGTCATCGAGATGGTCCGCTTCGATTGTCGGACCGATGTTTTTCACGCGGGTCACGAGATCATGCTCATCGGTAACCGTGAGACGGATCGACGTGTCGGAATCGGCATGTTCAAAGGCGTTTTCAAGGAGGTTGTTCATGACTTGTTCGATGCGATAGGCGTCCCCCGAGAGAATCGTCGTTTCCGATGCATAGACGAGTGTGACGCGTTTTTTCGTTTCCCGTTTGACATGGTTGAATTTGGCAACCGTCTCTTCGAGCAGTTCCCGGTAATCGAAGGGTTCACGGGCGATTTTGAAAGTACCCGACTCGAGCTGACTCAGATCGAGCATGTCATGGGCGAGCCGGCTGATCTTGTTCGTCTCGGTCACGATCGTCTGGAAGTATTTCGTTCGTTCCTCTTCGGTTTTCGCCATGCCGTCTTCGATCGCTTCGACCGTACCGAGGATGACCGACAAGGGCGTCTGCAGTTCATGGGACACCGTCGATACGAACGACTTACGCAAGCTTTCAAGGTGTTTTTCACGCGCGAGTTCGGTTTCAAGTCTTTCGATCGTCATCTGCAGTTCTCGGGTCAGATGGTTGAGTGTTTGCCCGAGTTCTCCGATCTCATCACGTCTGCCTTCGTTCCAGACGATGTCGAAGTTGAGTTTCGACATCTCTTTGGCAATGCCGTTCAAACGGACGAGAGGTTTGGAAAACTGACCGGAAAAAGCGAGGGCGAGAAGAAGCGAAAGACCGATCGCGAAGACAACGACATAGGCGTAGAGGTCGTTCATGACGTGAAGCGCTTCTTCGAGGTCCTGATGCGGCACTTCGAGTCGGTAGATGTAGTTTTCCCGTTGCGCATAAAGGTGAAGATAGGGCATCCTTCCGTCATAGACGATGCGCTCGTATAAGCCTTGGTCGATCTCGTGAAGAATCGCAGGGGTGAGGGCGGA
>JAGYNT010000131.1 GCA_018399615.1 Acholeplasmataceae bacterium | reverse complement strand
AGGCTCGGCGAAACCGGATGAACCAAGGGGAAACAAAACCAACCTGGAATCCCATGAACCAAACAATATGTTCACAATCTCGCTTGACAAAGCCCTATTTCGTCTCTAGAGACTAACCCTCATTCAATAAAGAATGTCGCTCAAGAGCTTCTTTGCCTGCTTTCTGTCGGTAAGCGATGATACGATTTCCGATACGAATTCATAGATCGCTCCGGCCCCTCTGGCGGTGATGACGTTCTGATCGGATACGACCTTCAACTTGGGCTTGTAAATGCCTTTCGGCGCGTCCTGATCGCTTCCGGTGAATGCCGTGAATTTCTTCCCGTCGAGCACACCGGCTCTACCGAGAAAACGAGGTCCGGCACAGATCGCGGCGATCACTTTTTTCTCTTGGTCGAACGCGCGTATGAGCGCTTGGATCTCATCGCTTCGATCGATGATCTCGGATACGTAACGTCCTCCGGGGACGACCAGAAAATCATAGTTCTTCGCTTCGATGTTCTTAAGATATGTGTCGGCCCTGACTTGCAAACCGAAAAACGTGCGGATATCGAGTTCTTTTCCGGATGTCGCGGTCGTGATATCGAAACCTGCACGCTTGAGCAGAGCTCGAGTCATGAGTGCTTCACCGTCTTCCACGCGATTGTTCAAGATCAGTACGCCCTTTTTCATTTCAATCCTCCTAAAATCGATTGACAGCTCGTTTTCAATGCCTGCATGCCGCGCTTCGTATCGAATGCCAGAAACTGCTCCTTGTGATCTTTCGAGCCGATGACATCGGATACGACCTTGATCGCGATAATCGGGATCCCGTGCCGCATCGCCACCTGATAAAGGGCAGCCCCTTCCATGTCGGCGAGATAGGCTTCTGCTCCCTTTTCGGTCATGAAGACATCACCGGTATAAAGACTGCCACTTTGAATCGAAGCGATCCTGTCTTTGACTTCCCGGATGAGCGTGGGATCACTTGCGAAGGTCGGCGGATAGCCGGGAACCTGTCCTTTCGCATAACCGAAAAGAGACAGGTCGAAATCGTGATAACGAACCTCTTCGACCAGGACCAGATCATGGATGCGGTAAGGTGCCGTCGCTCCGACGAACCCGAAATTGTAGATCCGTGCCACGGGATGAAGTGCGATCGCCCGCGCCAAAGACTGGGCGGCGTTCACCTTTCCAACCCCCGTAACGAGCAGATACGCATCGGAATAGCCGAGCGGGATAACCCGATCCTTTTCAATCGTTTCAGTTGTGAATTCGGCGACTTCTTCGATCATCGCCGCGACGATCAATGTCATGATAGGACTCCTAGAAACTGCCTGATTTTGGTCACGATCAGATCGACTGCGATATCGTGTTTCCGGTCATTGGGAATGATGACATCGGCGTACCGCTTGGTCGGCTTGACGTGACGATGATACATCGGTTTGACGGTACTCTCGTACTGTCTGACGATGTTTTTAAGGGATCGTCCGCGTTCGTTCATATCACGAAGCATCCGGCGGATGAAACGCGTATCGTCATCGAGTTCGACGTAGAGATTCATGCTCGACAGATTCCGAATGCGTTCATCGACGAGAATCAGGATGCCTTCGACGATGATGATCGGTTTCGGGTCGAGTTCTTCGACTTTCACGTTTCTGGTATGCATGACGAAGTCATAGACCGGTTTGGCAACCGACTTGCCGTCGAGCAGATCGAGCAGATGCCGATACAAAAGATCATTGTCAAGCGAATTCGGATGATCGTAATTCGTCAAGTAACGCTTTTCCAGATCGAGGTTGCTCTGATCCTTGTAATAGTC
>JAGYNT010000130.1 GCA_018399615.1 Acholeplasmataceae bacterium | reverse complement strand
CCGACAATCGAACTCGAACATCCGAACAAGGAAGGTCATACGTTTCTGGGTTGGTATGACAATGCGGAAATGACGGAAGAAACCCATTCCATCGACATCGGATCGACCGGAGACAAGGTTCTTTATGCGAAGTGGCAGATCAATTCATACACCCTTTCCTTTGACAGCAACCAAGGTTCAGCCGTATCACCGATCACACAGGAATACGGAACCGAACTCACCGAACCCGCTGCACCCGAGCGGATCGGTCATACGTTTCTGGGCTGGTATCGCGATGAGGGGTTGTCAGTCCTTTTCGAGTTCGATCGGATGCCCGCAGAAGACATGATGCTTCATGCGAAATGGGACGTCAAGGCATATACGATCACATTCGACTCCAATGGAGGTTCCGACATACCGAGTCTGACTCAGGACTATGACACGGTTGTTATCGTCCCGGATGAACCTCTGAGAGAGGGCTATACGTTCGTGGGCTGGTACGAAGACGAAGCGCTCCAGGAAATTCATACGTTCGATCGGATGCCCGCAACCGATATGACGCTCTATGCCCTATGGCATAATACGATCACGTTCGAGACTGACGGGGGATCGTTCATAGAACCGATCACAATGCTTGCCGGTGAAGAAATCGAAATGACGGAACACTCTTTGAAAGAAGGACACGCGTTCAAAGGGTGGTTTACCGATATCGGATTCACGGAAGAGTTCGTGTTTTCCACGATGCCCGATCAAAACATCACCGTGTATGCGAAATGGGAAGTGATGCGATACAACGTCACATTCGATACCAATGGTGGAGAGCCCATGGACTCCCTGGTTCTCGATTATGGAACGCCACTCGCGGATTACCGACCATCTCGGGAAGGTTACGTATTTGGCGGATGGTACTATGGAGAGGCGTTTTACTATGAAATCTCAAGCATACCGTCAGAGGATATCATACTCCATGCCCGCTGGGAACTCATCGATATGGTTCAAGTCGGCGAACGGGGAACGACCTACACCTTTCCGACCGACCCCTTCTATAGTGGTACCGCAAGTGCCGACGGCGGATACTTCATGGCAACCACCGAAACGACATATGAGCTCTGGTATGCAGTACGTATCTGGGCGGGGTCGAACGGGTATCATTTCCAAAACCAGGGAAGGGAAGGCAACGATGGAATCATCGGTGCCGCACCGACTGAAGACAGATTCGAACCGGTAACGACAATCTCCTGGGTCGATGTCGTCGTCTGGATGAATGCCGCTTCCGAGAGAGCGGGGTATGACCCGGTTTATCGGACAGCGAACGGGGATATCATCAGGGATTCGCGTGATGCGAATCTGAACACGGTCATGAATTCCGTACAAACCGACAACAACGGATACCGTCTGCCGATGACCAACGAATGGAGAATGGCGTCTCGTTGGCGAAACGGCAGTGGAGACGGCTCTGTCCTCATCGGTGGAAGGTACTGGACACCGGGCTCTTATGCGAGTGGGGCGACCGATTACCACGGCAACCCGGATGCCAGCAACGAAGTCGCCTGGTACGTTTCCAATTCCGGAGACAAGACGCACCCCGTAGGAGAGAAAGCACCGAATCATCTCGGGATCCATGACATGAGTGGTAACGTATGGGAATGGATCTATGAGTCACAGCCGGATTTTCTAGGTGGTCGATCTCTGCGAGGCGGCAGCTATGCATATTCCGCTTTTCACATGCAAATCGGCAATGTCGGGGACGACAGTCCGAACGAAACGTTCGTTGACCTCGGATTTCGAATCGTGAGAGAATGGTAATGTCTTTGACAAGAATGTTTTGACAGACCCGCCCGTAACC
>JAGYNT010000013.1 GCA_018399615.1 Acholeplasmataceae bacterium | reverse complement strand
CTTTGCCGGACCCGCCGGCGATACAGATCATGTCCTTGTTCGAATCCTCTTTCAGATAGAAACTGCCATAGGGACCCGTGAGTTTGATCTTGTCCCCGACTTCCAGAGCCTTGTGGACGAAGGTCGTCGCCTGGCCTTTTGGAACCATGCGGATGATGCATTCGACGAAGTGCGCGTGCTTCGGGTTCGATGCGATCGAGTAAGCCCGGATCACGTCGATGCCCGGTACGGTGATCTGCGCGTATTGACCGGGTTTGAAATGGATTTCGTCGGGTTCGAGCATTTCGAATCGAACGAGTTTCGTATCGTAGGTGAGGTCCTCGATTTCGATGACTTTCGTGACGTATTCCTGGGCGTTGAGGAGTTCTTTCGGAACTTCGATTTTCAGGTTTTCCCGAACTTTGACCTGGCATGACAGACGAATCCCGCGCGCCTTTTCCTCTTCACTCAAAAACGGTTCTTCTGTCGGTTTGATATCGCCTCCGCCTTCGATCAGGCGGAACTTGCAAAAACCGCACGTCGCCTTTCCGCCGCAGGCGGAAGGAATGAAAATCTTGTTTCGTGAAAGCGTGTTGAGCACCGTATCGTCACCGGACACGGTCAGTTTCGTATCGTCATTGATCGTAATCGTCTTGTCGCCGCCTCCACCGAGCAGTTTGTCGGCGAGAATCAGAAGGAACGTAATGGTCAGCAGGACACCGATCAAAACGATGGGAACATAAATGTTGATTGTCGCGGAGACTGTAAGATATTGTTCCATGATCACACCCCCAAAAAGCTCAAACCGGTAAAACCGATGAAAGCGAGCGCGAGTATCCCGAGAATGATGAAGGCGATGCCTTTGCCGGCAAGACCTCTCGGAACATTGCTTTTCTGATCCATCTTCTCACGAATGCCGGCGAGAAGGACGATCGCGAGCATCCAACCGACGGCGGAACCGAAGGAAAAGACGGCCGTTTCGGCAAACGTGTAATCACGATTGACGAAGAAGAGCGAAACAGCGAGCACGACGCAGTTGACCGTGATCAGCGGCAGGAAAATGCCGAAGGCATTGTAGAGTTTCGGAATGAATTTCTCCAAAAACATTTCCAGAAACTGGACGGTTGCCGCGATGGTGATGATGAAGACGAGAAGGTTCAGGTTTTCGGTTCCCGTTCGTTTCAGCAGTTGGTAGATGGGATAGTTGATGATCGCCGTGATCGTCACGACGAAGATGACGGCGAGTCCCATGCCCTTCGCGTTCTTGACGTTCGTCGAAATCGCGATGAGCGGGCACATGCCGAGAATGAAGGTCAAGGCGATATTGTTGCTCAGGATCGAGTTGATGAACAGTTCGATGAGATTAGACATGGTTTGCCTCCTTTTCGGTTAACGTATTCATACGGGTTGCTCCGTTTCATAGTAATGCGAGAGCTCACGGAACAGCCAGATGAACAGGCCCAGAACGAAGAAACCGCCGGGTGCCATGGCCATGACGACCCAGTTCGTAAACGAATCGGGCATGATGCGGACATCGAGAATCGTTCCGAAGGCGAGAAGTTCCCGGACGATGGCGACCGAGACGAGCACGTACATGTACCCGAATCCGCTGGCAAGCCCGTCGATCAGGGAGTAACGCACCGGGTTTTTCACGGCGAACGCTTCGGCGCGGCCCATGACGATACAGTTGGTGATGATCAGACCGACGTAAGCGCCGAGCGCTTTCGCGATCAGGGGAAAGTATGCCTGCAAGAACATCTGAACCATGATGACGAAACTCGAAATGACGACCATATAGGTGACCATTCGGAGTTTCGACGGAATGAAGTTTCGCATGAGTGAGATCGTCATCGAGCTCGCCATGATGACGAACGTGACACCCAGGCCCATGGCGATCGCGTTGTCGACGCGATTGGTTACGGCGAGTGCCGAACAGATCCCGAGAACGGCGATGACGATCGGGTTGTTCTTTTGCAGTCCATCCTTGGATATGTTGAACCATTTGGTATATTTGAGTCGGATCAGTTTCATAGGTCATCCTCCCTCTCTAGTCGACCCAGGCGTCGCGGTGACGCCCGTAGTTCTGATTCAGTATCGTTTCGAACGCTTCCGAGGTCCGTGTCGCTCCGGAAATGGTGTCGACTTCGTTGTCGTCGTTTTCCGCCGAATCCTTGCGGATGACGATTTCGGGATAGATCAGTTTGCCGATGAAACTGTTCAAGTAGGCTTCTTCGGTAATCCGTCCTCCAAGACCCGGTGTTTCTTCCTGTTCGAAGATCGCGACGGATGAAATCGTCTCAAAGTCCGCTTCAAGCGTCAACATGCCGGTAATCGGACCCCACACGCCACCGCCTTCGAACTCGAAACTGACGGCGAGCGTTTCCCGATCCCGATAGAAGGTCAGACCGTCTTTCTCGATGATCTCGACCGACTGGTCGAAGATGTCGTTGACGTCATTTAGCGTATAGTCGATCCCATAGGCATCGAGGAGCGTGGATTTGAGTTCGACTTCCTCATTCGCCTGGATGCGATCGGCGGTCAGATAGTCCATTCCGACGAGCACCGCGGCCGTGAAGACGCCGAGGATGAGAATGAAAACGACCATTTGAATGTATTTGCTGTTCATGCGGTTACCTCCTCGTTCTGACTTATCGGTTGTTCCCGGTAATCGATCAAGGGCACGAGCGCGTTCATGATGATGACGCTGAACGTGATCCCTTCGGGGAAAGCGGCGAAGTTACGGATGATGATGGTAAAGATACCGAGGCCGATTCCATAGAGTATCTTCCCTTTCGGACTGATCGGTGCCGTTACCGGGTCGGTTGCCACAAAGAAGGCACCGAACATGAGACCACCGACGAACAGGGTAAGTACGGGATCCTGAAACGAACCCGGGTCGATCAGGTTGCCGATGAAACCGATGAGAAGGACGCTTCCGAGATAGAAAAGCGGGATACGCCAATCGGCGATCTTGAGAAACACGAGGGCGAGACCCAGCACGATGACACCGAGACGGAACGTCTCGCCGATCGTGCCCGGTCCCCGGCCGAGCAAGAGGTCGTTGAACGTATAGGCGAAGTCGCCGCTCCGCAAACTCACGATCGGCGTCGCTCCGGCCAATTGGTCGGTAAGCGGCACGAGCCATTGTGTCGTCATGAGTTCCGGAAACGAGATCGTGACGAACAGGACACCGACGAGTGCCGGGTTGAAAATGTTTCTGCCGAGTCCGCCGAAGATGCACTTTCCGAAAAACATCCCGAATCCCGATCCGACGGCAACCATCCAGAGCGGTGCGCTCGGAGGCATCAACAAAGCGAAAACGAGCGGCGATACGAGGAGTCCGTAATCGAGTTTCAATTTCCGGACACGCGCGAAGACATATTCGATCGAGAATGCCGATATATAGGAGATCAGCGCGATCAGGAGCACGTAAAACGTGAAAAAATACGTTGAAATCAAGAGAAGCACAAACAAAAATCCCGCTACGACGATCATGTTTCTTTTTTGAGTCGCTTCGTGCATAGCAGGTTCAAGGGATTTGTCCATAGAGTCACCACTTCCTTAGATTTATGATCGTATGCATCAAGAGAATCCTTTGAACATCATACGATAAGTGCTTACATTTTATCACAGTTTTCGCCGTTTTTCGCATAAGAATCGCGTGATTTCGGACCTTTTTTTTCGAAGATTTGTGTTTTGTTTCAAGTTGTCGAAATAATAAACAAATCGCGAGACTTCGCCGGTCAACGACCCATATGCGACGTGAGGGCAGAAGCTTTTGTCCATTGTGTTTTTGATTTATATGCGTTATAATTTGCCATATACGTCGACGCTCGTCGACATTGAACCGATGATTCGAAAAGCGGAGGTAACCATGAACAAGCATCTTCATATCCTTATTTTCCTTTTTCTGATCGTTTTGACTTCCTGTCGGGGTGAAGACGCGGTGGAAACCTATGACGTCACATACTATGACGCTACGAACCAGGTCCTGAAGCGGTTCGCAGTAACGCATCTTGCTGAGATCACGGAGCCCGTCGCCCCGGTCGAAGAAGGATTCACGTTTCTCTTCTGGGAGAAAACCGTGTCGGACGACCAACGGACCATCCGTTATGAACCCGTTTATCAACGCGACTTCTATCGCATGTTTTTCATCACCACCGGAGCACCATCCTTGAGTCCGAGAACGTATGCCTATGACGATCCCATCGATTCGATCCCCACAATCGAAAAGGAGGGCCATGATTTTCTGGGATGGTATCTCGACCCGCAGTTCGCCAGACCTTTCAATGAAGAATTCATGCCCGCTCATGACCTCATTCTGTACGCCAAGTTCGAAGTGAATACGTATACTTTGGACTTCGCTTACGAGGGAATCGATGCCGTCGCGCTCGAATACGACGCCTTGATCGGTGATCTTCCCGAAATCAATCCGATCGGATATGCGTTCAACGGCTGGTATGCGGATGAGGATTTGACCGTTCTTTTCGATGATGAGCGGATGCCGGCTCTGGACATGACGCTCTATCCGGGACTGGATGCCCTCGAATACGTGATCATGATCGATCCGGGGGATGGCGAAATGGAAGTCCATGCTTCGCTTCAGTATCGTGATCCGCTGCCGCCATTGCCCGAACTCACGCGAGAAGGGTATGCGTTTTCGGGGTGGTTCATCGGTGAAACACCCTATGATTCAAAGGCTTTGATGCCGGCACAAGACCTCTATGTCACCGCCAGGTGGGAAAGGACACATGATTTCGTCTATGCCGAAGGCGATCAACTCTACCTGGACGGCAACCTTTTTCGGTTCGCCTCGTTCAACGTTCCCAATCTGCACGTTCTGGAAGATCCGTACTGGCATATGGTCGAAGCCTTTGAGCAGGAGGATGCCATCCGTTCCGTCAAAGCGATGGGTGGACAGGTCATTCGTATGTATACGCTGTCGATCGTCGGAGGTATTCGACCACTCGAACAAGACAATACGCTCGCCCACATCATCGGACCCGAAACCTATCATGAGGAACTCTTTTTGAGGATGGATCGCGCGCTCGAACTCGCGAACAGGCACGGTATTCGTCTGATCATTCCGTTCATCGACGAATGGGAATGGTTCGGCGGGGTGACTCAGTTTTCCGCTCTTTACGGCAAGAACAAGCAGGCGTTTTATCGCGACGAAGACGTCAAAAACGGATTCAAGCACGTAATCGATTATGTCTTGAACCGGGAAAACGTCTATACCGGTATCCGATACAAGGATGATCCGGCGATTTTGGCATGGGAGCTCGGCAATGAGCTCAGGAGCGCCACCGACGCCTGGATCACGGAGATGTCCGCCTACGTCAAAAGCATCGATGACAACCATCTCTTGATGAGTGGACGTGATGAAGTCACGGATCACGATCTCAGATCCGATACCATCGATCTGATCAATGTCCACTATTATACGAACAACGGCACCGACTCATTCGATCTCCGTGCGACCGAGGATCGGGCAAAGACCACGGGCCTCAAGCCGATGATCATCGGCGAATACGGACTGGTCCCCTATGATGAGATCGCAGCGATGCTCGATGTCGTCGAACGAAGCACGATTGCGGGAAGCCTCATCTGGAGTCTGCGGTTTCGATCGATCGAGGGCGGATATTACGAACACGAAGACGGTTTTTCACGCTCGTATCGTTATCCCGGTTTTTCCATCAATGACGACTACGATGAGATCAAAATCATCGAATTGCTGACCGAGCACGGTCATCGACTCCAACAGAAAGAAATCGAACCGATTCCGATACCGGAAGCGCCCGTTCTTCTTTCGGTCGAGGACTTCGGTCTGACGTGGCGAGGGCAGACGTTCTCACGGACATTTTCGATTGAAAGAAGCGAGGATGGGGGTTCGACTTGGACGATGATCGCCGAAAACGTCATCGATTGCTACCCTTCCGGTCCGTTCCATATTGATTTTGGTGCGGTTCATGGAGTATCATATACGTATCGGGTCCAAGCGCACAATGAATCGGGCTCATCCGATTATTCGAACGAAATGTCCGACATGGACCCATAAGACGCTTCAATATCCCAAAGGACCAAGAAAGGGAGACGATACTATCGACGATAGAACCGTAAAAATGAAAGATATCGCCAAAGCCATGGGTGTCAGTACGGTAACCGTTTCCAAGGCTTTGAACGACAAGGACGGCGTGAGTGAGAGTCTCCGGGAAAAAATCAAGGAAAAAGCGAAAAAGATGGGCTATGTGTACAACCCGATCCCTCGGTTGATGCGCAACGGCACAACGAACAACATTGCCATTCTCGTCTCGAAAAAGTTTCTGGTTCGGGGCTACGACGTCTATTTTCAGATCTATGAGACGATCATCGATCGTCTGAGCAACAAGGGGTACTACGGCATTCTCGAAGTTCTGTCGAAACAGGCGGAATTCGATTGTGAGATTCCCCGAGTCATCCGCGAATCCAAAGTCGACGGATTGATCCTGCTCGGACAAATATCCGAGCCCTATCTCAACATGATCTCGAGTCAGAAAACGCCTTTCGTCCTGCTCGATTTCTATGGCAGTTATGAGAATATGGACACGATCGTCGCCGACAACTTTTTCGGAAGTTACATGATCACGAGCTACCTGATCAAAAACGGACACAAAAGAATCGGGTTCGTCGGAAACTACAAGGCGACGAGCAGTATTACCGATCGCTACATGGGCTATCTCAAAGGGTTGATCGAGCACGATCTCGACAAGGACGTCCATCGGTATCTGATCATGGACCGTGATCCGTCGGGGACACCGATCGATATCGATCTTCCCAAGGAAATGCCGACGGCCTTCGTCTGCAACAACGACGAAGTCGCGAACACGCTGATCATCAAACTCAAGGAAATGGGGTATCGCGTACCGGAAGACGTATCCGTCGTCGGTTTCGACAACTTTGAGAAGATACAGAATCTCGCCCTCGGCATAACGACCGTCGAAGTCGACTTCATAACGATGGCTTCGGTATCCGTCGATATCATGATCAAGAAAGTACTCGATCGAAAGCACAATCCCGGAAGACAACTGATCAGTTGTCGACTCGTCTTGAGAGACTCCGTGAGGGACTTGCGAAAAGAGAAATAGCGGTAGAAACCTGCGCTTTTTCAGTGGAATGAGAAAGCGCTTTTATCTTTTTGTCCTCGAGTGTTGACAAACGCCGATTTTTATAGTAATCTATCGATATAAGGCAGTTAAGTAAAGCGTTAAGTAAATTCGGTCAAACCGAACACACAAGGAGGAGAAAAATGAAAAAAGGTCTATTTTTAAGTTTGTTGTTCGTTTTTTGTTTTACCTGGCTACTCGCTGCGTGCGACGAGCTTCAGATGGTTGATGACGTGACCGTCGTCGGTAATGAAACCGTCGAAGTCGGTGACGAATCGAACTATACGGCGGTGGTAACGCCCACGACGATCGATGTTACGGATGTCGAGTGGTCGGTCGAAAACGATACGGGAAGCGCGACGATTACCGAAGACGGCACACTTGCCGCGCTCGAACCCGGAACCGTCACGGTCAAAGCGACGATCGGTGGTGTTGAAGGTACTTTGGAAGTCACCATCACACTGTCCGTCACAGGTGTTACCGTAACCGGAGAAGATGTCGTTTTTCTGGGAGAAGATGCGACCTATGCGTTCGTTCTGGAGCCCGTGAACGCGACATTCGATGAAGCGGAATGGACGGTTCTTGCCGGCACCGGATCCGCGACAATCGATGATGAAGGCGTGCTCTCACCGGTATCGGCAGGCACCGTTACGGTAAGAGCGACGATCGACGGGATCATCGGAACGATGACCGTTACCATCATGAAACCCGTCACGGAAGTCACGCTTGTCGGACCTGTGGAAGTCCGTCTGGAAGAAAATCCGACCTATGGGATCGAAGTTGTCCCCGAAGACGCGGATTATGACGATGTCCTTTGGTCTGTGACCGATGGAACGGGCAGTGCGACGATCGATGGCGAAGGCGTGCTTTCCCCGGTTACGGCCGGTATGATTACGGTTGTCGTCGAAGTACAGGGAATCACCCGTGAACTCGAAGTCGAAATCATCATTTCCGTCGAAACCGTCGAAGTGACCGGTGACGAAGTCATTTTACCGAGTGACCGACCGGTTTATGCCGCGAATATCCTTCCCGCAGACGCAACCCATCAGGACATAACATGGTCCGTCGAAGACGGTACGGGTAGCGCGACGATTTCCGTGGAAGGCGAACTGACACCCGTGACATCCGGTACGGTTCTCGTGATCGCGACGGTTGACGGTGTTGAAGGCGAACTCCTCGTTGAAATCGAAGAGGACGACCGCTTGCTCGGAACACCTCGTCCCTCTCATCTTCTCGCGACACCGGAAAACACGATCTATCTGGATGGCGCATGGCATACACAAGGTGATCTCGAAGGTCTCGATGTCACGTTCGACAGACAAGTCTATGACGTTTCCTTTACGGCTGAGGCTTCACGTTCATCCGAAGGTGTCGTCTTCAATGTCGGAAACGACGTCGACTTGAGCAGAATGCAATATTTCGCGATCAAGATGACCGGAATGACCGAAACGACGGGAGTCAATCCGACTGTCTCGGTTCACTTGAGAGATTTGGACAGCGGTCTTGAACTCTACAATGACCAGCATACCGAAATCGAATTGATCGCTGACAATCAATGGGTTGTCTTCAGTGTCTCCAACCGTTATCGGTTGCAGACGGAAAACCGTGACCTCGTCATCGTCGTCGATCCGCACTATACCGCATCCGGAAACGCCGGAGTCGTCACGATGCAACAAGTCGTTTTCTTCGGTGATGCCGACCCCGTTACCGAACCCGAGCTTCTGACACCGCTCAAGAGCGCGCACTGGGAAGCGACGCCGATCTTTACGGCGGAACCCGCCGTTGATGAGATCGACGGTGTCGAAACCGATGTCATGCACATCTCCGCAACTGCGGACGCGGTTGCCGGTTGGCGCGCTTTGCCGGCCTACGTCCTCGAAGATATTTCCCGTAAGACGACGGTCGAATTCAGCGTGAAGCTGTTGACCGAAGGTCTTCCTTCCAATCCGAACCTGCTCGTGACGCTCGGGGATACGGATATCACGAATGTGGCGATCACGAGACCTGCAGAGGGTGAAGAAGCGGAATATCAGCATGTCGTCGTAGAAATTCCCGATCATATGCGTACGGAAGCGAACATGTGGGCGGCACGTTATATTCAGCTCAAGGCCAACGGTGGAGGTAATGAAGCCGTCGAATATTACATTCACGATTTCAGACTCACCGGTGATGCGAATCCGGAACCGATCATCGCGACTAGAACGAATCTCGGAGGCGACAACGTACCGCTTACCGGAAACATCAATTATGTTGAAAACGGAGCGGCACAGCAAGTGGCCGCCAACGGTGAGCCCGCTCATGTTCTCTTCCAACCGAGTGATTTCTCTGTCTTGAGCAAACTCGAATTCGGTTACAGCAAGACAGCCGGAAACGCGGAAGCACGCTCGGGCATGAACGGTGCTTATGTCAAGATCCAAGGTGATGCGGGCATCGAGATCAACATCCAGCAAGGATGGGGAGACGGTTGGGCCGATGAGGCAGAAAGACGTTTCGTCCTTGACGGTACCGTACAGGAAATCTATATCGTCGCTGCCAACAGAAGCACGATCACGTCCGGAACCGGCGGGTTCCCATTCCAGTTCAACGCGACCATGCCGAACGATGAGATGGAAAACATCGAGATCAAGATCTTCGAATTCGCCTTTACGGCCATTTTGCCGGAAGAAGAACCGATCAAGGATAAGGATATCCACTTCGGTACGTTTATGGAAGGCGGTAACACGATCATCGAAGGTGAACCCGATGTTGATGCCCCTTCCAAAATCAAATTATGACGATGACGGGATACGCCATGGCAATACCGTGGTCGCCGACCGTAAAGCTCAAATGCGTGTCGCGATCGCGAACAAAGTTTCAAACATACGCCACGCGACTGGCCTTACGATCAGATGAAAGTGAAATCGGTACTGCGGAAGTCACGATCGACTCGCTAATGAAACATGTTCCGGCTTCGTGGACTAAATCCACGTTTTACGACCGATGAACTGGAGCGTTTACAAATCAAATCATCGACCGAGACGCCTATGAAAGCGGACAAGATCTCGCTTTCGCGCATTTGGTCAAATGGAAGGGTGTACGCGAAAGACGTTGATTACAATGTTGCGGGCATTTCAGTGGGGATGAATAAAATAAACGAACAGTTCCCTCGACATACCAGCTGCGTCGCGGCTCCATATCCCAGTGGCCGCATCATAGAGAAGGGTGTGATGGGGGATCAAAAGGTGAAAACAGATAGTTGAAAAAGAAATGGATTAATGATTTATTCATCTTTAACTATGACGTTCTTCTCGATGTTGCTTTTCGCCTGTGGCGGCAAAGGATGAGGATGCCAAGTCTCTTGATTCCAGATGCTCAGGAGATGGCTGATAGCCGAGGAAAATCGATCATGTGAGCGCTCTATCGGCGACGGTTTCTTCCGTCTTCAGCAGCAACCAGCCGAGATCCTGAGTGTCATCGAAACTAATGGCAAGCGGCAAATCCACCGATGGAGGGTTGCTCGAGCCGATCGCGATCGGTCAGGTCAAATCGTAATGTTCCGCAACGGCATCGAAGCGACCAAAACGGTAACCATCGTCGCCGGACGGATTCAAGTCAGAAACGGTCACGATCCTCGAGGCCCGAGCAGGTTGCGCCGGAATCACGGAAGCCAACTATATCGCTCAGGTGGCATAACAATGCACGGACCCACGAAGTCGGGTTCCATCATCGACGGAACCGGCAGCGCGACCATATCCGCAACCGGTGTTCTGACACCGACGACCGAAGGAACGATTACCGTCGTCGCGATCGCCGATGGCGTACCTGCCGAAAAACAAGTGCTTATCTTACCGGCGATCATACCGGTAGAGGATGTTACCATCACGATTCCCGATGAGGTCTTCGAATTCGATGAGCACCAGTTGGCCTTTGCGGTCGCCCCGATCGATGCGACCTATCAGACGATCGAATGGACTGTTTTCAATGAAACGGGATCCGCCGCGTTGTCTCCGGGAGGGTATCTCACGGCGATCAAACCGGGATCCGTCATCATCCGTCTGACAGTCGATGACGTTCCCTATGAACAGGAACTCATCATCGAACACCTTCCCAATCTCGTAACCGATTTCGTCTATTCGGAAAACGGGTCTTTCTATGAAGGTGAATCCGAAGAGGAATTCCGTTTCCTCGGGACCAACAACTACAATCTTCACTACAAATCGGATGCGATGATCGACGATGTCATCAAACAGGCATCCGATATGGGAATCAAAGTGATTCGCATGTGGTCGTTTTTCGACGGCTGGGAAGACGAAGGACGGGCGAACTATGCCTACGGCCAGATCGCACCCGGCATCTACGACGTCTCTCCCGTCGACTACTTCGGTGAAATTCTCTACGATCGGAACACCGGTGAGAGAAAGGATCCGGTCAACATTCTCGATCGTGTCGACTACACGATCAGAAGAGCGGGTCAATACGGGATCCGTGTCGTTCTCGTCATGACGAATTATTATCCGGAATTCGGCGGAATGAACATGTACGCCAATTGGTACAACACGCTCAATCCGGGTGAAAACGCGACCCGCCACTCGTTTTATACCAATGAAACGATCAAGGGTTGGTACAAGGACTGGCTTGAACACGTCACGAGTCGTGTCAACGCTTTGACCGGTGTGCCCTACAAGGACGATCCGACGATCTTCGCCTGGGAACTCGCGAATGAACCCGATGGGTCCAATGTCCATCACTGGGCGGCCGAGATGAGCACATATCTCAAAAACGATCTCGGTGTGAGCCAGATGGTCGCTGTCGGCGCACAAGGTTCGCTTGGCAACGCACCTCAGACACTTCTGATCAACAAGGATACGGCTGATGGCAGAATCGCCGACGATGATGCCTTCGAGTACGAGTTCACGCGTTCGGGTATCGGCGGAAACCATTACGGTTACGGGACGTCGGTCAACCACTGGGAACTCCTGCAGATCGACACGATCGACTATTCGACGGCACACCTCTATCCCGACCATTGGGGCATCCCGAACACGTATGCGACCGAGTACGGAGAAAAATTCATCAAGGATCACGTGGCGCTCGCCAAATACTGGGCGAAACCCTTCGTTCTGGAAGAATACGGGATCATGCGATCGACCATGTCCGAAAGCAAAAAAATCCATCGCGATCTCACCTATGATGTCTGGAACAAAGCGCTTTACGACATGGGTGGAGCCGGTTCGATGTTCTGGATATTGACCGGAATCGAGGACAGTCCCGATTCCGATGCCGATGGAAACTACCCGGATTTCGATGGCTTCAGAGTGCTCAACGACGGTGGTTCGACGGCTTTGCTCTTCAAGGAGTACGGCAGGCTTTTCAACAACGAGATCGATCAGATCGAAAGAGAAGCCCGAATTTACATGTTGAACCCGTTGACGAGTCTGATCACCAAAAACAATCAGTTCAAAGTCGAAGTCAAAGTCATACCCGAAGACAAGACGATCGATCGTGTCGAACTCTATGTTCACAATGATTCGAAGCACGAGATGACTTATCGACCGAACGATCCCTATCGCGACGGCATCTATGACCACACGCTCGACATGACCGAGATCGAACCGGGTTCGGATTACACGATCAAGGCCGTGGTCCACTTCACGGACGGATCACAGGTCGAAACGATACCGAGAAACATCAGGCGATACGTCTACCTCGAACTCGATACCCTTTATACGCTCGATTTCAACAGTGAACAGCAAGTCAACTTCCAGACCTTCGGAAGCTATGAAGCGACGCTCAACAGCATCCGTCACGATCAGGAACTCGAAATGCTCGAACTCGACGTTGAAAACTTGAACGTCAACTGGTCCGAACACAAAGTCAAACTCATCGCCTTCCCACAAACCGAAGGCGGCTTGCCGATGGTTCCCAATACGTTCAGGCTGAGTTATACGACCTATTACAACAAAGAGATCGTCGATGCCCTTCCGAACTCGGGAAGTGCGGTTTTGAAGAACTATATCGCCCTTGAACCCGGATGGGTCAAGACCGGAATCGACATGAACAACATCACGATTTCACAAATACGGACGAATGCCGAAAAAGAAGACGATGATCCGACCAAGAGAGACGATTGCGGCGTCCGCTGGATCGATCTCGACCAGGACGGCATCGAGACGGAAAACGAATTGTTCTATTTCCATGTTCTGACCGTCGAATTCGTGCCGAACGACAGTCTGAATGCGATCGCCATCAATCCGGCAATGGGAAAAAGTTCCTACGAAGAGTCATGTGCATCGGCAGTGTGAGCTCTCTGCGGATACCGGAAGGTGCGATCGATTCTTTGGAACCCTGGATCCGACTTCGAATTCGATGTCGAATAGTTACCATTTTTATTTCAAGCGGGGTGCCGAAAAAGGCATCCCCGCATAGGAAGCGATTAAGAGATGATATACAGACAGCTTAAAAGACTTGGCATCTATGTTTGATCACAAAATTCACCTATCATGTCGAACATACAAAAAGGGTCAGTCAGTGGCAGCTACGGATGTGGCCGTTACGCGATCGAAATACAAGGAAGCAAAAACGTAAGCGTAGGGACTCCCACATCCTACAGTGCGACCGTTTTGCCCGACAACGCGACCAACATCACGGTTACCTGGTCCGTCATATCACGAGGTGGCGAAGCGGAAATCGATCAAAACGGGGAACTCACCGCCACGCAAGCAGGTCCGATCACGATTCGGGCAACGGCCGTCAATGGAATTTATGCCGAGCTCAGAATCGCCGTGTTGAACACGTCAACGCCGGTAGAAAGCGTGACTATCATCGGTCCCGATCGACTCACACACGGAGAACGGACGACCTATCAGGTCGAAGTCGAACCGGAAAACGCGACGTATTCGTCGGTCGAGTGGGACGTGATCGCCGGACTAGGAAACGTAAACGATTCCGGACGTCTCGCTGCGAAGAGCGCGGGAGCGCTTACGCTCCGCGTCAAGGTCGATGGGGTAAGCGGAACGAAAAACATCACGATCGATCCTTATGAGGGAGACGTATCGGATGTCAAAGTTCTTCTCAATCGCGTGGATCTGAGAAATACCGTCTTAAGAGATTACGAGAACGAATTCGAAGCACTCTACCCGATGTATGACGTCACGTTCGAGACATTGCTCGACTACGAGAACAATGCGCGTATGCGTCTGATCGGGGGAGATTACGGCGATGTTTTGCTCATTCCTTCTTCGGTCAGCTCGCGAAACCTCCCCTATTATTTCCGTTCGTTAGGCGATCTTGACGACATGTCTGAATCCTGGCGGTACGTCGGCCAGAAGACTTATGAAAACGAAGTCTACGGATTGCCGACATATGGGAATGTCAACGGCATTCTCTATAACAAGGATGTTTTCAACGAAGCGGGAATCGACCAGTTGCCGACAACGACCGAAGCATTTCTGCAAGCGATGCAGACGATCAAGGCGCACTATCAGGACGACCCCGATTTCATTGCTCCGTATTACAGCAACAAGAAGGACAGCTGGCCACTCGATCAGTGGCAAGGCAATGTTTCGAGTGTGAGCGGAGACCCGAATTACTATTACAACGAGCTGCCGGAAGACCGCAATGCCTTTTCTCCCGGGAGTCCGCACTACATCGTCTACAAACTGCTCTATGATCTCGTCGATCAGAATCTGATCGAAAACGACCCTTCGACGACGAACTGGGAACGCTCGAAAGTCGAATTCGTCAAAGGCAACATCGGAGCGATGGTCATCGGCAGTTGGGCGGTTAGCCAATTCGTCGACGTCGCGAAGAGCGTACGGGACGGAACGTTCGAATTCGATGACGGAACGCCCGGTGAACAATCGGATCTGGCCGACCCCGCTGACGTGGGTTACATGCCTTTTCCGCATACTGATAACGATGGGAACGTCTATTCCGCCCATTCACCCGACTTTTTCATGGGTATCAGCAAGCACTCCGACAATCCGACGGGAGCCAATGATTTTCTGATGTGGTTTTTGAGAGAATCGGGCTATTACGAGTTGACCGGCGGCATACCGCCCAGAACCGATATGGACTTTCCACCCGTGATCGAATCCTTTCAGGAACTCGGTGTCATCCTCTTTGAAGAACGAGCCGCACAAGGGGACATGATCGGCAAACTCGAACTCGTCGAAGCCGATTCCGGCATCATCCTCTGGAATCCCGATTGGAAGCGCGACCTCTTTGAGGATGCGTTCTTCGACAGACGGAGTTTCAATGATATCGCAGATGAACTCAATACGAGCTGGCAATCGGGTATCGATTCTGTCGGCTGATCAACGAGGATCGACACATGGCAAAAAGAGCAGGGACGTTCAAGACATTGAAACGACAACGAATCATTCTGACGGTGACGTTTTTGGCGGTACCGCTCTTTTTGCTCGTCGTTTTCACGTATTTGCCCGCTTTCAACATGATCCGCTACAGTTTTTTCCGTTGGGACGGAACGTCACCTTTCATGGATTATGTCGGTTTGGGCAACTATCGTACGCTTTTCGACAATCCCCGCTATTATGGCGTCATTTTCAACAGTCTTTACTATTTGTTCGCGTCATTCGTGCAACTTTTCGTCGCGCTCATCGTCGCTTACTGGCTTTCATTCAAACTCAAGGGGACCAACTTTTTCAAAGGCGTCTTCTTCTTCCCCTATCTTCTCAACGGTGTCGCGGTCGCACTCATGTTCTTGTTTTTCTTCGAACCGAACGGAACGCTGAACTCCATCATCCGACTGTTCGGCAATGAGGACGCGGTCAGACTCTGGTTGACCGAACCTTTCGTCAACAATACCCTTCTGGCGACGATTTCGATCTGGCGATACATCGGTTTCAATATCGTTTTGTTCATCGCGGTCATCCAGTCGATCTCGAGCGAACTCTATGAGGCAGCCGAGATCGACGGTGCCAACCGTCGACAGATTCTCTTTCAGGTCATCGTGCCAAACATCAAACTCATCATCGTTTTGAACATGATTCTCGCCGTCAAGGGCGCGATCAGCGTCTTCGAAGTGCCCTTTCTCATTACGGGTGGCGATTGGGGTACCTCGACTTTCGTCATCGAAGCCTTGAACATCACATTCGGAGCCAATCCCCGCTATGGTCTGGGGTCGGCATTCGCCGTCGTTCTGCTTGCGATCATCATTATCGTGACACTGATACAGAAATATCTTTTCCGTGAAGATCCCGAGGTGAAAGAGACATGACGAAAAGCGAAAAGATCAAGGCGAGAAGTGCGACAATACTCAAATACGCGACACTCATATCGATGTCTTTGATCGTCATCGTTCCGATGATTCCCATTTTTCTGGGGTCTTTCAAGACGAACAACGAGTTCTATGAGACGAGTGTCTGGGCGCTGCCTCGAAACTTTCTCAATTTTGAGAATTATCGGATCGCTTTCACAGACGGGAACATGCTCAGAGGATTTCTCAATACGTTTCTGATCATGGTCGTCGCGATCACCATATCCGTTTTCATCGGAGCGATGACGGCGTACGTCCTCGATCGTTTTCGTTTCAAGGGTCGAAACCTCGTGAACTATCTCTATCTCTTCGCGGCTTTGATCCCGACGATCACGCTCAACATCGCGATTTTCAGTCTGATGGCCTGGATCGGTCGAAATCTCGGCCTTCAACTCATCAACACCCGTCTTTCCGCCATCATTCTCTTTGCCGGAACGGATATCATAACCGTCTATATTTTCATGCAGTTTCTCAAACACATACCGATTGCCCTCGACGAATCGGCGATCATCGATGGTGCGAGCTACTATCGGGTCTTTTTCCGGATTATCCTCCCACTGATGAAACCGGCGGTCACGACCGTCATCATCCTGAAGTTCGTGGCCATCTATAACGATTTCTACATTCCCATGCTCTACATGCCGGCGGAAGATCTCGCCGTCATTTCAACGGCACTCGACAATTTCCGCGGACCCTTCGGCAGTCAATGGGAAGTGATCTGTGCAGGACAGATGATCACGATTTTACCGATACTCATTGTTTTTATCGCACTGCAGAAATACATTTACAAGGGCCTCCTGATCGGAGCGGTCAAGGAATAAAAGAAGGTGACGGACATGCGTGACGCGATTGAAAAACATCTGAATACGAAGATCATACCCTTTTGGAATCGAATGAAAGATGTGGATCATGGCGGATATTACGGATTCGTCGGTCTCGATCTCAAAGTCGACAGAAAGGCGGACAAGGGCGCTGTCAAGATGTCACGCATCCTTTACAGTTATGCGACGATGGCGCGTCATGATTCAAAGTCGGATCACCTGGCTCATGCCAAATTCGCCTATGATTTTCTGATCGACAAACTCTATGACCATGACCAGGGAGGCGTGTTTTGGAAATCCGGATTCGATGGGAAGATCATCGACGATCAGAAGCATCTCTATGCCAATTGTTTCGCGATCTACGGACTTTCCGAGTACGTTCTGGCATCCGGTGAGAAAGAAGCTCTCGCGTACGCGATGAGCATATTCGAGTCGATCGAACGACATGCCTATGACAGAAACAAAGACGCCTATCACGAGTCCTTCGACCGTTTCTGGAACCCGACGGACAACCAGGTACTCGCAGCCTACGGAATCCTTCCCGTCTATACCACCAACGTTGTCCTTCACCAGATCGAAGCCTATGCGAAACTCTATGAAGCGTCGCGTCTGCCAATGGTGAAAAAGAGCCTTGTCAGGCTGTTGGATACGTTTTATCGACAGATCTATGATGAGTCTTCCCATCACCTCGGTATCTTCTTTGACGAAAACTGGAACAGCCAGATCGAAGGAACATCCTACGGTCATGACATCGAAGCGTCCTGGTTGATCGATGAGGCGATGCGTACAATCGATCATCGAAAGGACAGGTTGGAGCGTATGACCATCGATCTTGCGAAAAACGTCCTTGAGGAAAGCTGGCGCGACGGCATGATGGTCACCGAACGGATCAACGGAAAAGAAAGCGGGCAGACCGTATGGTGGGTCCTTGCCGAAGCTCTTGTCGGATTCATGAACGCCTATCAGAAGACCGGTGACGAGGTGTTTCACGATGCCGGCCGATCGGTCTGGAAGATGATCGAACGTCATATCATCGATCACCGCGAACAGGGCGAGTGGTTCTGGTCGGTCGATTCTGCCGGCAAACCGGTTGATTCCTACGGTATCAGTGAAAACTGGAAAGCCAACTACCACAACGTCCGAGCCTGTCTCGAAGTCATCAAAAGGAGTGATCGTCCGTGATTCATCCGCGATATGCCAAATTGCATAAGAACCACAAGTGTCTGATCAACAAACGCAATCGAATCGATCGCGATTCTCTAAACGGAGCCTTTGAACGCTTCCTGAATCCCGTCTTGACTTCCGATCATATCCCGCCATACTGGCGTTTCGATCTGGACAGGCGGACCAATCCTTTCTTCATGGAGCGACTCGGCGTCAATTCCGTTTTCAATCCCGGAGCGATCCGTCATCAAGGCATGTATTATCTTGTCGCCCGTGTCGAAGGATACGACCGCAAGTCTTTTTTCGCGCTTGCCGGCAGCAAAAACGGTGTCGACAGATTCCGTTTCGTCGACCGACCCTTGCGGATCGAATGCCTATCGAACGACGAAGTCAACCACTACGACATGCGACTGATCAGGCATGAGGACGGTTTCATATACGGAATCTTCTGTGTCGAGTACCGGGATCCCGAAGCGAAACCAAGCGAGACCAACAAGGCGATCGCCAGAGCGGGTATCGTTCGAACGAAGGACCTATTGACCTGGGAAAGACTGCCGAACTTGAAGACGCCTTCTAAACAGCAGAGAAACGTCGTCCTGCATCCCGAATTCGTTTCAGGAAAATACGCCTTCTATACCAGACCGCAAGACGGATTTATCGAAGCGGGTGAAGGTGGCGGGATTTCGCTCGGCTATGTACGTGACATCAATAATCCGATCATTGAAGATGAAACCCTGATCTTCGGCAAAAAGTATCATACGGTCTACGAATACAAGAATGGCCTCGGACCACCGCCGATCAAGACAAAAGAAGGCTTCATCCATCTCGCGCATGGTGTCCGGGAAACCGCACAAGGACTCCGTTATGTCCTCTATCTCTTTATGACGGATCTCGACCGGATCGACCAGGTGATCGCGCGGCCAGGCGGATATTTCATGGCACCTTTCAAGGATGAACGCGTCGGTGATGTCGGAAACGTCCTGTTTTCCAACGGTTGGATCGAAAACGAAAAAGGCCAAGTGTTCATCTATTACGCGTCAGCGGACACGCGTGTACACGTTGCCAGGACATCGGTTGACCGATTGCTCGACTATGTCCTTCATACCCCAAAGGAAGTCTGTCATACCAATGAGAGCGTCGATCAGCGGATTTCCCTGATCGAACGCAATCTCAAATCTTACGGAAACGAGGTCTGATCATGCCCAAGATCATCGGAGACAACTGTCCCTATATGCCATGGGAAGAACGTCCGGTCGAGTCGGACGAGGTCGTTTGGCGCTCAACAAGAAATCCGATCATAAAACGGAACCCCCTACCGGGTGTGGCACGTATTTTCAATAGCGCCGTCGTACCCTATGAGGGAGCCTTTATCGGTGTTTTTCGAGCGGAAACCGACCAGACCTTCCCTCATCTTCGTATCGGACGCAGCAAAGACGGATATCTGTGGAATATCGAGGATAAGCCGATCGCATTCGAGAATGCAGGCAACGATCAATACGCCTATGATCCACGTGTCGTCAAGATCGAGGATACGTATTACATCATCTGGTGTACGGATTTTCACGGTCCGACGATCGGACTCGCCGAAACGAAGGACTTCAAACGGTTCAAGCGACTTGAAAACGCGTTTCTTCCGTTCAATCGGAATGGCGTCCTTTTTCCCCGAAAAATCAATGGTCGATACGTCATGCTCAGTCGTCCGAGTGACAGCGGACATACGCCTTTCGGTGATATCTTTCTGTCCGAAAGCGAAGACCTGGAATTCTGGGGCAGACATCGCCATGTCATGGCCAAAGGCCAATCCGGCTGGTGGGAGAACCTGAAAATCGGTGGAGGTCCCGCACCGATCGAGACCGACGAAGGGTTTCTCCTCTTCTATCACGGCGTGACCCAGACGTGCAACGGATTCGTCTATTCGATGGGAGCGGCACTACTGGAGAGCGAACACCCCGAACGCGTCAGATATCGCGCGACGTCCTATTGTCTGACACCGGAAAAAGCTTATGAAGAGATCGGATTCGTACCAAACGTCGTCTTTCCGTGTGCGACCGTCCAGGATGCGAAAACAGGTCGAATCGCCATCTATTATGGCGCTGCCGATACGTATACGGCTCTGGCATTCACGACGCTCGACAAGATCCTCGCTTTCATCAAAGGCGATCTTTGAAAACCACGTATCGATCGAACAAACGAATTCAATGACGGAAATCGTGATCTGCCGCCCGGACATCAGGGCGGTTTTTGTCCATGTCGGGATGTTCACACGACCGATGAAATCGCTACCATCTCAGACGATGGAAAAGCAATATAATATAATAAATATAATATTTAAGTTAAATATAGCAAGAAAAATAAGTAATATACGGATTGAAGGTGCCGATAACACCACAAATCAATTAACATATGGTATAATTTATTAAAAGTTATGGGGTGTGGCTGGCATTGGAAAAGAGATATGAAGAACTACTTCAACACGCACCGGTTGCCTGCTTGACGCTCGTTATCGATCGCGAAGCGTCGTTTCGGGTAGAAAGCGTCAATCATCGTTTCAAGGATCTCTTCGGTTCGAAGGAAGACTTTTTGAAGAGCGAGTTTTTCACCATGCACCTGCTCCCTCATCTCGATCAGGCACGTCGCACACCTCACGAAAACATCCATACCATCATCGCGTGCCAAGACAAGACCTATCAGACGATGGTACGAGCCGATCCGGATGGGTTTCTCATCTACATCGACGACACGGCCTTTACCAAAAAAGAAGGGTATGTCTATGCCTCCTATCACCTTCTCATCGACGGATTCGTCTTTTTGATCCGGGACATGCGGATCATCGATGTTCTCGTCAACGAAAGCACCCGTCTTTTCAAACCGAAAAGCGAACTGATCGGTCACTCGGTCGATGAGGTGTTTCGTCCGGAGCATGCGAAACGGTTTCGGGACGCGATTACTCGTGTCATCGATACGAATGAAAAAGTCGTTGTCGATTATCGTTCTCCCGTATCCGATGCCTATTATCGTGCGACTATGCAATCGGATCCGCCTTATGTCATCATGTCCGTCAAGGATATCACGGAAGACAAACTCGCTCTCGAACAGAAACGCAAAGAAAAAGAGCGATACATCGAACTCGGGAAACACGCCCGCACCTATGCTTTCGAGATCGATCTCAGCGGCAGATACACGTATGTCGATGAAAACATATCGGACGTTCTCGGTTATCAGGCCTTTGAAGTCATCGACACGCGTTATTTCTACGATTCTCTGGCACCCGAGATCCGTGACAACATCAAGGAACTCGCTTTCAGTGCTTTTGAACAACAGGATACGATCCGAAATCTGATCAATGAAAATGTCCGCAAGGACGGTAAACGCATCATCCTTTCGACCAATGCCTACCCCGTCTATGACGGGAACGGTGCTCTGATCGGTTATCGCGGAAGCGACCAGGATATCACCGATGAAGTCGAGGTCCGTCGTCAGATCGAAAGGATGCGTCTGGTCTATCAGACGCTTTCCGCCCATACGCCGATCGGGATCGTCATCTGTGATCAATCGGCACGGATTACTTATGCCAACCGGTACTTCTTCGAATTGACGGAACAGAACAGGGAGCATTTCATCGGGTCAGACCTTATGAGCATCAAGAACTATGATATCCGGGCACTCGCCAAGAAGACGTTGCGCGGTCATAAGGGTGTGTTCGAGGGCGGATTGCTCAGAAGTGATCACAGTGTCATCAATATCCGGATCAGCGCGACACCGATCGTCGATCGCGAAAATCGGGTCAATGGCGGGATCGGTATCATCGAAGACGTCACGAAA
>JAGYNT010000129.1 GCA_018399615.1 Acholeplasmataceae bacterium | reverse complement strand
AACCCTTGACCTTGAAGTGTTCGATTGTTTCATCGCTGATGTCGGAGATCGCTTTGCCACGTTCGAGTTTTTCCGGTATCGAAACCGCTTCGATCAATCGTGCTTTGGCGTAGGCTTCGACATCTTTTCGCACGTCGTCTTCGACTTGAAAGACTTCATAGTCCATCGTTTCCTGGCCGAGTTCCCGATAGATCGTTTCCTGGAACGCGACGAGTTTCCGGATTTCTTCGTGAGCGAAGAGCATCGCGTCGAGGATGACGTCCTCGGAAACTTCTTTCGCACCCGCTTCGACCATGTTGATCGCATGCTTCGTACCGGTGACGATGAGATCGATCTCACTCATCTCGACTTCTTCCGGCGTCGGATTGACGACGAGTTCACCATGAACGCGTCCGATCTGGACACCTGCCATAGGTCCTTCAAAGGGCAATCTGGAAAGTCCCAAAACGATCGATGATCCGAGCATGGCCGCCATTTCGGCACTGCAATCGGGATCGCTGCTCAAAACCGTATTGATGATCTGCACTTCATTTTTGAATCCTTTGGGAAAAAGCGGACGTATCGGTCGATCGATAAGTCTCGATGTGAGCGTTTCGTGCTCGGATGGTCGACCTTCTCGTCTGAGAAATCCTCCTGGGATTTTTCCTGCAGCGTAAAGTTTTTCCTGATAGATGACCATCAGGGGAAAGAAATTCAGAGTTGAGGGTTCTTCTCTCGCTGCAACGACGCTTAGCACTGTAGAGTCTCCGTAAGTAATCAAAGCAGCACCAGCAGCTTGCTTGGCGACTTCGCCGATTTCAACACGTAGTACTCTACCGCCTAGTGTCGTCTCGAAAATCCTTTTTTCCATATAAAATCTCCTTCATTTTATATTTTCCATATTCTTCTCTTTAACCTTATCCATATTACCATAAATCACGACAAATGTATAGAAATTAGTCGGATATGCGGGAAATCGTCACATTCGATAAAAAAATCGGGGTGATGACCCCGATTTTCTCAGTCGATTGTTTTCTGCCTAACGACGCAATCCGAGTTTCTGAATGAGTGTCTGATATCGTTTCACATCGCGTGAACGCAAGTACTTGAGCAGGCGACGTCTTTGTCCGATCATGCGGTAGAGACCGCGCCGTGAATGGAAATCGTGCGCGTGTTCGCTCAAATGCTTGTTGAGATCGTTGATCGAGTAGGTAAGTACCGCGACTTGGACTTCGGGAGATCCCGTGTCACCCTCGTGGATCGCATACTCTTTGATGATCTCGGTCTTCTTTTCGCTGCTTATTGCCATGTTTTCTTTCCTCCTTCGCGTAACTAAAGATTCGGTCGGCACTCCGGAATCCTTGTTGGCGTCCTTTATATTGTACCACGTTTTTGAAACAATGCAAGTACTAAATCTTGACGAATTGATCGACGGTGATGATGAACACGGTCGCACCCCCGACCTCGACTTCGATCGGCATGGCGGAAAAAGAGCCGAACTCGTTGACGATCGTATTCGGCACGAGCTTCGATCGTTTTTTGCTGTGGGCTTCGATCACTTCCAGAGCGGGAGCGACTTTCTCATCGTTGACACCGATCAGAAACGTCACGTTACCGGAACGTAAAAAGCCACCCGTTGTCGAAAGACGAGTCGAAAAGAACTTTTCTTTGACCAGTGCTTTCTGAACTCGATTCGCATCATCATTGGAAACAATCGCGATGATCAGTTTCATGTGACACCACCTCTCTATCTATTTTATCACAAATCAGTCAAATTGCCAGTCTTCGTATGGAAGATTCATCATCTTTCAGTTGAGCGATCAACGCTTCCTTATCGTCGAACTTCTTCTCCGCCCGCAAATAGTGCATGAAACGCACGGTCAGG
>JAGYNT010000128.1 GCA_018399615.1 Acholeplasmataceae bacterium | reverse complement strand
AAGCGACGCACAACCGACTGAAGGAAGAAGCGGACGATCTCGACATCCCCGTCAAGGACCTGAACGCGACGATGCTCGTCTATGTCGGACTGCAAGACCGTCAGTTCTACGGACAGGTCGGAGACTGCTGTGCGATCGGAAAAAGAGATGATTTCTATGAGGTCATCGTCTTTCAGCAGCGCGGTGAATATGCGAACCAGACGTTCAGCATCTGCAATCTCGAAAGCGTCAAAAACGGAATCTATGAAAAAACAGAGCACGTCTATCCTTATATCGCCATGATGAGCGACGGGATCGAGAGCATCAGCGTATCGACCAAGGACAAGACGGTCAGTTCGCTTTTTTATGAGCCGTTTTTCAAGGTTTTTTCCCATGATCGCTTTTCCGCGGATGAGGTCAGTCAATCACTCGCCAGATTTTTGTCCTCTAAGCGGATCAACGAGCGAACCGACGATGACAAGACGCTTCTTTTCATTGCCTCTTCGCAGTAGATGAAAAGCTATTATCTCGAAAACGGTTCACGCATCCTGGTGGATGACAGCAAGGCTATCGGTCAAGGCGGGGAGGGTAGCGTTTTTAAACTCGCCAAAAACGCGGATATTCTCGCCAAGGTCTATAACAGGCGTGCGCTTGAACGCATGCCCGAAATCGAGCATAAGATCAAGGCCATGGTCAAGAAAAAACCGGGACTTCTGAACTACAACGGTTTGACGATCATCGCCTGGCCGACTCACGTCATCTATGACCACAACAGGCGCTTCTCCGGATATCTGATGCGTCGGGTCCAAGCGAAAAATCAGTTGTCGCACGTCATTACGCCGGGCTTGCAAAAACGAAAATTCCCCAGTATTACCTGGTATGACCGGATCGTGATCGCCATCAATCTCGCCAAGGTCATGTCCTATCTGCATCAAAACGACACGGTGATCGGCGACATCAATACGAGCGATTTTTTCGTGTATCCCGCTTTTGAAATCGGACTCGTCGATACCGACAGTTTCCAAGTTCAAAGTGGAACGAAACTCTATCACTGCAAGGTTTTCACGCCGGACTATACGCCACCGGAAGTGATCGAAGCGAAGAAGCATACGCACCGTGAAGTGAAACGTCTGCCGAATCACGACAACTACGGATTGGCGATTCTCATCTTCCAGATCCTGATGTTCGGCGTGCACCCCTTTTCGGCACGGATAAGGCACGCCGTGGGATTCGACGGAAACGCGATCAACTACAATATGGAGCGCGAGATTTTTCCCTACGAGAGTGAGCATTCCAATATCGTTCCACCGAAGAACGCCATGCCCTTTTCGTTTTTCCCGAAGCCGCTGCGCGAACTTTTCGTAGGGGCTTTTGCGAAACATGAAAAGGACGAAGAAAGACCGAGTGCGAACACGTGGGTCGATGTGCTTCGTGGTGTCAAGGAAAATCTGAAGAAGTGTCGGAAAAAGTCGGAACACTTCTACCCCTCTCATTTCCACAAGTGTCCGATCTGCGCCAAGGAAAAAACGAAGAACTACGACTACCTGATGACGATGTTCAAGTCGATTTCACACAACCACGTACGCTATGAGACCGATCGGAAACCGATCGTTGTCGATGAGACGACGCACGTGAACGTGACGTTGACCGGTAAAACGTACCAGGTCAGGAAAAAGTTCCTGCAAGCCCATTTCTTCGATGACAAACTCAATGAGAAGTACGCCTTCTCAGAACGTATTGAAGCTTTTGGAAGAGACCGGACGTATCGGAAACTCAATCGTTATTTCCAAGTTGCGAGAAATTGGATCTACAAGGATGGTCGAATCGTCGGCTATACCCATCGAAAAATGAACACGGGTGAACGACTCGTTCATGTCCTGAAACAG
>JAGYNT010000127.1 GCA_018399615.1 Acholeplasmataceae bacterium | reverse complement strand
CTTGAGAGAAAGCATCCCCGAAGACGCGACCTACAGCGTGGTCGGGATCGGTCGCTTCGAGTTTCCGTTGGCCGAACTCTCCATCCGACACGGCGGACATGTCCGCGTCGGACTCGAAGACAACATCTATATCGAAAAGGGCGTCCTCGCGAAAGGTAATCGCGAGCTCGTCGAGCGCGTCGTTTCTCTTTCGAAAAAACATGGAAGAGCGATCGCGACGCCACAGGAAGCACGGACCATACTACGCATGAGGAGACAAGAAAAATGAAAGAATATTGCACATACGGGACGCACCGCGTCATTGAACCGAAAGGCGTCCTGCCCCAAGCGGCGACCGTCATCGACAACGAACCGGTCTGCCATCCGAATGAATGTCTGATCGACGTCAACGTCCTGAACATCGATTCGGCATCGTTTCGCCAGATCAAGGATTCCTGTGACCGAGACGAAACGAAAATGCGGGACATGATCCTCGGCATCGTGAAAAAACAAGGGAAAATGCAGAACCCCGTCACCAAGAGCGGCGGGATGCTGATCGGTACGGTATCGAAAGTCGGAGCGGCGTTTCACGACCAGGACTTGAAACCGGGCATGAAGATCGCGACACTCGTGTCGCTGTCTTTGACGCCGCTATCGATCGAAAAGATCCATTCGATCAACATGACGAACGAACAGGTTCGCATCACCGGAAAAGCCGTTCTCTTCGACTCCGGCGTTTACGCGAGAATCCCCGAAGACATGGATGAAAAGCTCGTGCTCGCTGCCCTCGACGTGGCCGGCGCACCCGCCCAGACGAGGAGACTCGCCCAAGAAGGGGATACCGTCCTGATTCTCGGAGCAACCGGTAAAAGCGGCTTGTTATGCGCCTATGAAGCGAAAAAGAAGGTCGGACCAAAGGGTCGCGTCATCGGTCTTGTCAACAACGAACGGAAGAAGGAATTACTCGATACGCTTGGTCTCTGCGACGACGTCATCGTCGCAGATGCGCTCGATGCGCTTTCCGTTTACGAGAACGTCCGTGCCGTGACCGACGGAAAACTCGCGGATCTGACGATCAACGTCGTCAACGTCACGAATACGGAAATGCCTTCGATTCTCGCGACCAGGGATCAGGGCACGGTCTATTTCTTCAGCATGGCGACATCCTTCACGAAAGCGGCCCTCGGTGCGGAAGGCATCGGCAAGGATGTCCTGATGATCGTCGGCAACGGCTATGCGAAAGATCACGCGGATATCACGCTCGATATCATGAGAGAAAGCGAAGCACTACGTGAATTGTTTTTGACACGCTATGCTTCCTGATAAAAGGAGGTCAAGATGACATATCGTTTGAATGAAGCGCATCTCGCGCGCAGAAAGACATATTTTCCGAACGTCACCGATGATGAGTGGAACGATTGGAAATGGCAGACGAAACATCGCATCGACACGACCGAAAAACTGAAAGCGTACATCGATCTGACCGAAGAAGAGTTGAAGACGGTTTCAAGCGTCTTGAACCGTTTTCGCATGGCGATCACGCCTTACTACCTGACGTTGATCGACCCCGAAGATCCGGGGTGCCCGATCCGTTTGCAGGCGATCCCGCAATCGGGAGAACTCGTGGTCGGCAAGAACGATCTCGAAGACCCTTTGTCCGAGGATGAGGACGCACCCGTTCAAGGACTCACGCATCGTTATCCCGATCGCGTGCTTTTCCTGATCACGGACATGTGCAGCATGTATTGCCGTCATTGTACGAGAAGACGTTTCGCCGGTACGAAGGACGCCGAAATGGGCAAGGACCGGATCGATCTCGCGATCGACTACATCCGGAATCATCCCGAAGTCAACGACGTGCTTCTGAGTGGCGGTGATGCGCTTTTGGTCAGCGACCAGAGGCTCGAATACAT
>JAGYNT010000126.1 GCA_018399615.1 Acholeplasmataceae bacterium | reverse complement strand
TTTGTCTGCGGTGCCAGAAACTTGGGCGAAGCGCTTCGACGCATCACGGAAGGCGCTTCGATGATCCGGACGAAGGGCGAACCGGGTACCGGTGACGTCATTCAGGCCGTGCATCACATGCGTCTGATCGAAAGTGAAATGAAACGGATCCGGAACATGCGCGAAGACGAACTCTACATCCTGCAAAAGGAACTCGGCGTCTCGATCGACCTGATCCGATACGTCCACGAACACGGAAAACTTCCGGTCGTGAACTTCGCAGCCGGCGGCATCGCGACCCCCGCGGACGCCGCGCTCATGATGCAACTCGGTGCCGAAGGCGTCTTCGTCGGTTCCGGCATTTTCAAATCCGGCGACCCGAAACGACGAGCCGAAGCGATCGTCAAGGCGACCACGAACTACGATGACCCCGAGATCCTCGCCGAAGTCTCTTATGACCTCGGTGAAGCCATGGTCGGAACCAACGAACAGGAAATCGATCTCATCATGTCCAAACGGGGTCAGTGATGATCACGGTCGGCATCCTGGCGCTTCAAGGCGCATTCGTCGAACACGCCCGCGTTCTCGACGGACTCGGTGTTTCCCACGTCCTGATCCGGCAAAAAAAGGATCTCGACAAACCGATCGACGGACTGATCATCCCCGGAGGCGAGTCCACGGCGATGGCCAAACTTCTCCATGAACTCGCTCTGTTCTCTCCCCTCAAAAAAGCGATTGAAGCAGGTCTCCCGACATTCGGAACGTGTGCCGGTCTCATCCTTCTCGCCAAAGAACTCGAAGGAAGCGACGTCGCCCATTTCAAAACGCTCGATCTGACCGTCAGAAGAAACGCCTACGGCCGGCAACTCGCGAGTTTCATGACAAAGGGTTCATTCAATGAGGACCTGATCGACATGATCTTCATCCGGGCACCCCTCATCACGTCCCTCGGACCCGATGTCACGACACTCGCGATCGTCGACAAGGAAACCGTCGCCGTGCGTCAGGGAAACCAGCTCGGCTGTTCCTTTCACCCGGAACTTTCCGAAGACAAGGCCGTTCACCGCTATTTCATCGACATGGTCGAAGCGCACAAAAAAAAGAGGAACTGAATCCTCTTTTTTCATTTCTTGATATAGCCGATTCCGATACCCTTGGGTCCGGTGTGCGCACCGACGACCGGCGTCAGATATGCGACGACGACCTCGCGCTTCGGATAGACTTTCCGGATTTCCGTCTTGAACCATTCGGCCGCCTCGTTGTTGTGGGCGTGGGAAATGAAAGTCAGAACATCGAGGTCCTTCGTGTCTTCCATGTATTTCTCGAGGACACGACGCAAAGCCTTCGGCGTCGTCCGGATCTTTTCAAGCGATTGGACCTTGCCGTCATCGCCGAGAACGAGAAGCGGCTTCAACTTGAGCATCGTGCCGATCGAACCCGAAACCTTCGACAAACGACCGTTTTTCACGAGATAAAGCAACGTATCAACGGCGAAATAAATGCGGTCATTGTCACGGATACGCTCCAGAGCCGCAATCACCTCATCGAGATCTTTCCCTTCTTGCAGAAGACGATACGCCTCAAGCGCCATATGGGCCTCTCCATAAGCGAGCGTCTTCGAATCGAAGGCGGTCACCCTGATGTTCACATCATCGGATGTCGCCGTACGCTTGACCGCTTCGAACAGACCGCTCAGTTCCGAAGAAATCGTGATGACGAGCGCTTCCTCGTAACCCTCTTCCTCGAGTTCCTGGAAAATCTCCGTCATCCGTCCCATCGATACGTAGGACGTTTTGGGTACGTTGTCGGGGTTTTCCTGAATCCGGTTATAAAACGTTTCGGCATCCATGTCGATGAAATCATCGTAACTCTTGTCATCGTCTTCAAAGTGTATGACCGAACGCAAAATGCGAATA
>JAGYNT010000125.1 GCA_018399615.1 Acholeplasmataceae bacterium | reverse complement strand
CCTTGAACTACGTTCATGCCGGGCTTTTTGCCCAACTCTTTTTCTATCTGCTCTTCCTCTTCAAAAACAAGGGAGAAAATCTCGATGTCATCGGTTTCTATTACCAGAAAATACTTTCAAAAGTGTTGAATGCGAAAACGGATGTCTCATACGATACGTTGCTTAAACGGGATTGGGCGCTCTACGGATATTCGAGCATCGACCACAATCTCGCCCGACGAATCGATTGTGAATATGAAGAACACAAGACGCTTCCGAAATACAAGATCAAGAAAGACGGAAATCCAGCCAAGAGTTCCTGGGTCTTTTATCGAGACGATCTAATATCTGCTTTGAAAAGGTTCGAGGCGCTCATCAACGATACGGTCGAACGAATCGAGAGAGGACGCTTTCCGATCGAACCGAAAATACTCGATGGAGATTTCACGAAAAAGGTCAGTTGTGCGTTTTGTGACCTGAAGGATATCTGTTACGTCCAGGACAAGGACTATGTCCGTATCGAGAAACAATCACCGTTTTCAAGTGGTTCCAAGGAGGGGGGAGAAGAAGATGAAGACGCCTAAAGGAAACTTCACACCAGCACAGATCGATGCCATCGGTCATCCGACTTCAAACATCGTCGTCAGTGCCGGTGCCGGCAGCGGAAAGACACGCGTTCTGACCGAACGCGTGATCGAACACCTTTTGAACGGATCATCGATCAAGAATCTTCTGGTCCTGACCTTTACGCGTGCTGCGGCATCCGAAATGAAGAGTCGTATACGAAGGACTCTTTCGAGTGAGAATCATCGGAATCATCCGCACTTGAGCGAGCAGCTCGAGCTGCTCGACTCGGCGATGATCACGACGTTCGACAGTTTTTGTCTTTTTCTGGTCAAAAAGTACTGTGACCGGATGAACCTGTCCAGAGATATCGGAATCGGTGATGAGATCGTTTTCAAAATCGAAAAGGACAGGATCATCGAAACGCTCTTCGAAGAACGACACGAACAAAAAGATCAGGCCTTTATCGATTACGCGTCGACCTATACGACCAAAAACGACAACAAGATGAAAGAACACGTCCTTTTCATGAGCGAGCAGATCAAGAAGTACGACTTGAAAGAAGAAGACCTGGATCGTTATTTCGAGCGCTATTTCACCTTTGATTATTTTGACCGGATTCATGAGGACATATTATCAGAAATCGGGGTATTGCAGCAATCCATGAGAAAGCTTTTCGACTACGGCAAGTCGATCATGGATACGAGTGAGGGAAGCGATTCGATCGACGGGTGGATCCTGTCCCATGAGGCCATTCTTTCGGCCAAGTCCTTTGAAAAGATGCGAGATGCCCTCGGCACGAAGATTCGCATGAGTACCGTCAAAGGAACGGATGAGAGCGACAAGAAACAGATCGAAGCGATCAAGAAGCGCTACAAGAAAATCAAGAGCCGCATGCAAGATCTGACGAGCAAGTCAAGAGAAGAATATGAAACGGATATCACCCGGACGAAACCGCACGTCAAGCTTCTGATCGATCTGACCGTGTCTTTCAACAGGCGCTATCGCGCCTTTCAGGATTCACGGCACATCTACGACTTTTCCACGATCGCGTCGCTTGCGACCGGGATTTTACGCGAACACGAGGATATCCGCCTTCAAGTAAAAGAGAGCTATGACGAGATCATGATCGACGAATACCAGGATACGTCCTATTTGCAGGACCGACTGATTCAATCGATTGCCAAAGACAACGTCTTCATCGTCGGTGACGTGAAACAGTCGATCTATGGGTTTCGCGATGCCGACCCCGAACTCTTTCAAGAGCGCTATGAAAGCTATAGAAACGACCCCGAAAAGGGTCACGCCATCGATTTGAACATCAATTTCAGATCCAAGAGAAACGTTCTTTCGGATATCAACAGTTTCTTTTCCGTTACGATGGACAAAG
>JAGYNT010000124.1 GCA_018399615.1 Acholeplasmataceae bacterium | reverse complement strand
CGACAGGCAATTTGACCTTCTATGCACTGTGGGAATTAGACGAAGAATAACATCTGTTTATGGCGAAGGCAGGGGATGCCGAGTATTCGGCATCCCTTCCCGGTTCGCTTTCTTGTGGAAAGAAGGGGTTTTATGGCAACAGTCAAAATTCAATTGGTCATACACTATATCGAAACACCGACGCCGGTGATTCGTTTCGCATACATTGAAAAAGTCAAGAAAGAAGTTACCATCAGACACCAGGAGCATATCGAACTCGAAGCATATCAGGTGGAAAACGGAAAATTGAAAGATGAAAAGATCTTGGCTGAAAAAATCATGCAGTCATCGGAAAAGGTCGAGGGAAAGCTCAAGGATGGCATTCATTTCATCGTTGACTCCCCAAGAGTATTGAATTATTCCGTCATATTGCCCAAAATGAACATAAAAAAGGCGAAGCAGATGGCGGAAAAAGAACTCGAAGAAACATTTATCGGATATCACGAGAAGTACTCTGTTCGCAGTTTCGCCGTTGATGCCAAAGAAAAGGGTATATTCGTTTACTTCGAGATGTTGCCGATCGATCTGATCAAATCGTTCATGGACATGAGCGAATATGTCGACAAGTATGTCGATAGCGTCAATCTCGGCAATGTATCCTTGTTGACCCACTATCGATCATGCAAAATCGAACAGGATGACATCATCATCCTGTATAGTGATGAGCACATGACATTGGTGGGGCTGATAATCGGACAGCAGCTGGTTGAAACACAGACATACTATGAGCCTTTGGTCAAGGATGAAGCCCTGTTCGCCAAGATCGGTTTGGGAATCAAGATGATGAGCGGAAAGCACGAGTTCCATTATGAGCGGAAGCGTGTCCAGAACATCTTGATACTAGCTGAAAACGAGGAGACCAAGAGGTCGCTTGAAGAATATCTGAAGACGAACTGCAACATGGATTCTTTGGTTGTCGAAGACTATGAATATGCCGGCTTGATCCAGGTATTCTTGCAAAACGACGACTACGTCGACAGCATCTTCAAATTGGATGTGTGAGGGCTGACTATGAAAAAAGGGTTCACGTTGGTCGAAGTCCTGGTCGCTTTGACGATCATTTCGATCTTGACCTTGGTCGTCATGCAGATCTATATGACGATTACCAAGCTGGAAATCGAATCCCAGGAAGAAGACTATGCACGTATCACGATTCAAAACGTGCATAGGTCGTTTATCGCTGACCCGGTCACTTGGGAAACGACCCTCTATGAATCCTATGGGGTAAATCCTCCTGCCGTGTTCGACTCCGAGTTACGTTTCGATTCGAATTGGCAGTTGCTCGAAGAGAATGAAACAGGGGTTTACACGATTTTGTACATTTATGAGGAAACGATTGATGCCGATTCGGGACTTACCGTCTACAGTCTCTATATTGATGTGATCGCTTCGGATCATCGAACGATCTTTGCTGCAATCGACTTGGGGAAGATGGTGAAGCCATGAAAACACGTGGATCAGCGCTGGTTTTCAGTATTATTCTCATGGCGGCCATCACCATCCTCGGACTTGCCGCATTCACGATGCTCTATCATAATTATCTGGAAGTCACAAAACGCAATGACACGTACTTCATAGAACTCGAGGAACACGTCATCGCACAGGAAATCTATGTTACGATCGTATTGGATGAACTCGTGGATCCTTCGTTCTACGTTGAAGGACCGTATGGTGTCGAGATCGACGGAACGGAATACCTGCTCGAATACGATTCGGGATCCGTTTCCTATTCAACAGGAACGATGACGGTCCGTGTCGATAGTGATTATCAGATCGAACAGTGGTTCATCATCAACAACCAGGAGGAATGACTTTATGGATTTGCTGATTCTCTTCATGATTTTCATATTCGGCATCATCATCGGGAGTTTTAACAATGTCCTGATTCATCGAGTAC
>JAGYNT010000123.1 GCA_018399615.1 Acholeplasmataceae bacterium | reverse complement strand
ATGTAATCGATGACCTGGATCTTTGAAATGGTCGTCTTTTTGTTGATAAACCGAAAAACATCCAGAATCATGGAATCGATGTTCTTGTAGCGACGATGATCATAATCATCGATGTATTTGTACAGGGTCGGCCTGGAAACATCGAGATAATTGGAGAGTTCGGTCAATCTCAGTTCGATTTTTTTGAGTTTTTCTCTCATGGAAACACCTCTTCTACTCGAATCCTACCACACTTTACGTTTTTTGTAAAGTATGTTTACATATTTTGTATCAATATCGCAATATCGTCACTATGAATTCTTTTATGCTCACAAAAAAGAGCCCGCTTCCCGATCGCGATGATCGATTGGACTTACATTATTGTCCGATATCGTTTATAATGTAATCAATACGAACAAAAACATATGAAGCGGGGGACTCTCATGATTGTCGATCTCATCAGAAACGTAGCTGTCGGCGTAGTCGGCGGTATGCTTGTCGGAGGATTCGGTTATCTTCACGGTTATATGAAGAACCGGTCCTTGGAGAAGAAATTTCCCTTATCCGGAGAATACATCTCAAAATTCGAAGATAAAAACAAAAACGGTGTGAAGACAACGTGTACCGCACCCGTTAAACTCAAACAAAAAGGAAAGAAAATAACCGGAACAACCACGTTCGCCGGCAAGCGAACGTGGATTCTCGAAGGTGAAGTGTCGGATGATGGTCATATCCATGGGATCTACTTTGCTGAAGACCCTGTTGACAAGGGAATCGGGAACTTTTTTCTAAAGGTGGACAACCACAGAAACATGAGTGGGTTATGGTCGGGTTATGATTCTGAAAACGGTCGAATCGAATCCGGCAAATACACCTTCAAACACGTCAACAGGAAAATCGTTGTTCTCGACTTCTCCGATCGATACGTCACTTCGATCGTATCGATCGCCGATAAGCAGATCGGACAGGACTATATCTCGAGTGAGCTGATCGGCAAATGCATGGCTGATCCCGAAAACTTCATCGGAAAACTCGCTTTCGACAAGGAAATCCGCAAAGTCGTCGGTTTCAGTATCTCCTATCGTGTCGATCAGAGTCAATTGCATGAACTCATCAAGGTCGATCACAAGCACATTCCCCGTATGCTGACCTATGCCCGTTCGCTCGGTGTCATCAAATCGATCGCCGTTGACGACGAATCGAAAGGACAAGGCATTGGAACGCTTCTGATCGAAGAAACGATGCATACCTTCAAAAAGCGTGGCATCCACACCGCTTTCACGGTTGCCTGGAAGAGCAGGCTCGGAACGAATCTGCACGGAGTTCTGAGCCAACTCAACTTCGAACAACTCATCGAACTCCCGAATTATTGGAAGGAGGACAGTATCAAAGAAAACTTCACGTGCCCCGTCTGCGGTAACCCGCCTTGTTTGTGTAGCGCAGTCATCTATGGCATGAATATCGCATAGTTCGTTGTCAGGCAAATGATTTCCAAATTGCAAAAAAGGGACTCCGATGGTAGGCGGCAGACACCCGTCTCCTTCGCTCGTTCCCTTTTTATTGACGATCCACAAGACATCCCTCATCCGATCAATAACTGTGATCCTCGAGAAAACAGGAATCTAATCATATACTGGAGAAGGCATAATCGCCTGATCTAAAGAATCGATCTGATCCTCAGGAACACCCAGTTCCAACAGAAATGCTCTGAACTCATCAAGATCGCTTGGTACCAAGACTATTTCATTTTGAATATCCGAATAGATCACATCGTACTGATCAAGCGAAAACTCGGAAAAACGCCATGAAGTCGAATCCGTCGGCAATCCGACGGCATTCTCGGCAACCCCGAGATTGAGACTGATTCCACCTTCGAAGGTGCCATCATAATAGGATTCAAGAGCCTGTTGTACGACAACGCCAAGCGCCTTCATGGCCGATGAAATGACGGTTGAGGACTGAGCACTTTGATC
>JAGYNT010000122.1 GCA_018399615.1 Acholeplasmataceae bacterium | reverse complement strand
CTGCAAGGGCTGCGCCTATGCCAAGCACTGCACGGACGGGTGTTCGATCGTTTCAAACAAAAAGGACCGAAAATGAGGTCCTTTTTGTTTGGGTTCCAAAATTACTTTTTGGGTGGTCTGGGGAAGAAGACGCTCGTCTTTTGGGCGTATGCCTGAAAGACTTCGTTGTCCTTGTATTTCTTTTCGAGCAGAGGAACACCGGATACGAAGAGGAGCAGATAGGTGATCAGTCCGGGTCCGACGATTCCGAAGAAGGCGATCGGTTGCAGGGATGCGATCGAAATGACGAAGATCCCCCACCACATCATGGTTTCACCGAAATAATTCGGGTGTCTCGTGTAGGCCCATAGGCCGGTTTGCAGGATTTTGCCTTTGTTTTCCGGGTTTTTCTTGAAGTCCTTGAGCTGCTTGTCGCCAACCGCTTCGAAATAGAAACCAACGAACCAGAGGAGAACACCGATGACGTAGATGATGGTCGGTATCGGACCTGTGAGGCTGGAGTCGACCATGAAAACGAGTTGAATCGGAAGTGAAATGATGAAGAGGAGGACGCCTTGCAGCATGAAGACGTAGAGGAAGGATTTCAAAGGAATGTTGGTTTTCCACTTTTCCTTCATCTGGACGTAACGATAGTCTTCCGGTCTGTTCCAGTTTCTGAGGCCGAGATAGAAGAAGAGTCGCGATCCCCAGATCAGCACGAGTGCGGTAATCATGAGGTTCGGCAGGGTCAGAGCTTCTTTGGTCGCGATCAGACTCGCGATCGCGACGACCATGAAGCCGAGGCCCCAGGCGATGTCGGCGAGTCCGTTGTTTTTCTTGACCTGGGCGATGATGAACCAGATCGTGAAGTATGCGAAGAGTACGATGACATTAGTTAAGAGAATTTCCATCTTTTTCATCCTTTCTGATATAGGCGATGGCGACGGTGCCGATACCCGCGCTCATCGCGACGATCGTCGAGATGTCCATGACGTATGTCGGTTCTTTGCCGATGATCTCGGTGTACTTTTTCGTGTAGGCATCGGCGCGGTCCTTGGCATTGGCGTGAACGATGGCATAGGATTCGATGCCGTGCATGTCCTGAATCTTTCGAACGTGATCTTCGATGAGTCTGTTGCTTTTTCTGATGCTCAAGGATTTGTCGAAGATGATGCCGTTGCCTTCGTCATCGATCGAGATGACGGGTTTCAGGTTGAGCATTTTTCCGATCAGTCCCGTGACCTTTTTGACACGTCCGGAACGGACCATGTATTTCAAGGTCTGGACGCTGACCAGGATCTTGGCACGGTCGCGCATTGTTTCAATGGTTTCGACGATCTCATCGATCGATTTGTCCTGACTGATGAGTTTGGCGGTTTCCAGGGCGAGCAATCCTTCGGCTCCCGAGTTCTGCCTGCTGTCGATGATCCGGATGTCGTGATTCGGGAAGGATTTCGCCGCGGTCACGAAGGACTGATACGTCCCGCTCATTTTGCTGGAAACGGTCAGGACGATGATCTTGTCGTAATAGCTCGTCAGGAAAGAGAAATAGTTTTCGAGGTTTTTCGGGTTCGGTTGGCTCGAGGTCGGATAGACTTTGAGCGAATCCATCATTTCGTAGAAGCGTGCGCTCTGGATGGTCAGTTTGTCCAAGTAGTTCGAATCGTTGATCATGAGGTTCAGCGGGTACATGTTGACCTGGTAGCGATCGACCAGGGACTGGGGGACATCGGCGATCGAGTCGGTGACGAGAGCGATCTTGTATTTGCGGTTGTTGACGATGTCGACCTGTCTGTGCATATCATCGACCTTTTGTTCGGCGAGATGCCCGTGTTGATCGAGATAGGCGAAGACCTGATCGGGATGGTTGGTGTGGACGTGAACGCGAAGCGTACGTTCGTTGCCGGTGATGACGAGGGAATCCCCGTAGTCTTCAAGGTCCTTGCGGATGGTATCGGTATCGATCGTGTCGCTCT
>JAGYNT010000121.1 GCA_018399615.1 Acholeplasmataceae bacterium | reverse complement strand
GAAAAAACGACAAAAGGCTTTCGATGTCGTGACCGCGCGTGCCCTCGGGCACACCGCCATCGTTTCGGAAATGGGGCTGCCGATGGTCAAAGTCAACGGGCATCTCATCATCATGAAGGGAAACTCCTACCGGGAAGAACTCGATGAGTCGCGTCGTACCATCACGATCTTGGGTGGAAGAATCAAGGACATCCATCAAGAGGACTTGCCGGAATCATACGGGACACGCGTTCAAATCGTCGTAGCGAAAGAACGGCACGTTTCCGGATATCCGCGCAGTTACGCGCACATGAAAAAGAAACGTCTGACGTCGGGAGGCGACCATGGGTAAAACGATTGCAGTATCCAATCAAAAGGGTGGTGTCGGCAAGACGACCACGAGCGTAAACCTGTCGGCAGCTCTTGCCCAGCATGACAAAAAGGTCCTTTTAATCGATTTCGACCCGCAGGCGAGCACGACGACGAGCCTGGGAATCAATCGGAACATGCATTTCGCGAACATAAACGACGTCCTTTTGGGCGCCCGTACGATCCAGGAGGCAACGATCCATCTCCCGGATTTGAATCTCTTCGTCATTCCTGCCATGATCGAACTCGCGCAACTCGAAATCAGACTCGATTATGAAGACCGCGAATACATACTGAGGCGACGCATCGATGAGATCAAAGAGATCTACGATTACATCATCATCGATTGTCCGCCCTCGCTCGGATTACTCACGGTGAGCGCTCTGTTCGCATCGGATTCCGTTCTTATTCCGGTACAATGCCAGTTTCTCGCCATCGACGGGTTGACTCAGCTTCTCAATACGATTCGAATCGTTCAAAAGCAACTCAAGATCAACAACCGGAAACTGACGATCGAGGGCGTCCTTCTCACGATGCTCGACCGTCGTACGAAAGCCGGTTGGGAAATCGTTCATGAAATCAAGGACTATTTCAAAGACGGTGTCTTCGAAACCATCATTACCAGCAACGTTGCCGCTCAGGTCGCCCCGACATACGGCCTTCCGGTCATCCAGTTCGCACCAAGGTCACCTTCAGCACGTCTCTACAAAGCATTGGCGAAGGAGGTTTTGCGCAACAATGAAAGATAAAGGAAGAACACTCTATGATCTGTTGCAGGAACATCACGTCGATGATGTCCTGGAAGGCGAACTGGTCGATGAGATCGGGCTCGAAGAAATCCGACCCAATCCCTTTCAACCGCGTCGCGTTTTCGACAAAGAAAAAATCAATGAGCTCGCCCAGTCCATCAACGAACACGGTATCTTTCAACCGCTCATTCTCAAAAAGGTCAAGGACCACTACGTCATCGTTTCCGGTGAGCGTCGCTTTCGTGCCGCCCAGTCGCTGGATCTCAAGTCGGTTCCGGCCATCATTCGGCAATACGAGGAGACGAAGGTTGCCGAAATCGCTTTGGCTGAAAACCTGCAACGCGAGAACCTGACGGCCATCGAAGAAGCCGAAGCCTATCAGGTCGTCATCAACAAGCTCAACATTACGCAAAGTCAACTGGCCAATCGTGTCGGCAAGAGTCGTTCGCACGTCACCAACATGCTCGGGCTTCTGAAACTCCCGGAACGCGTCAAGGACATGCTTCTTCACGGTCAGATCAGCATGGGACATGCACGCGTTTTGAGCAAACTCGATGATGAAACACGGATCATCGAACTGGCAAACAAAGTCATGCGCAAACACTTGAACGTCAGACAACTCGAAGACCTCGCCAGCAGCGATCGCAGAAAACGGGAAACGAACACGATCAGGGAGCACAGGTTTCACGTTCAGGAGAAACAACTGACCGATCGTTTGGGCTGTCGGACACGGATCGAAGAAGAACGCATCGTCATTCGTTTCAACAAAGAGGAACGAAACAAAATCATTGAAAAGTTGATGAAGACATGAGATACAACGTCGGAGACACGATCGTCACGAAAAAGAAACACGTATGCGGTTCGAACGAATGGACCGTTCTGCGCACC
>JAGYNT010000120.1 GCA_018399615.1 Acholeplasmataceae bacterium | reverse complement strand
GGCTTTTTCGTGTTCATGGTCTATCCTTTCGCCGCGAGTCTCGTCTACAGCCTTTCCGAGGTTCGGATTCTCGGAAGCGGGATCGAGCTGACGTATCACGGATTCACGAACTTCAAAAACATTTTTCAGATCGACGAGGGCTTCGCCTTCGTCGAAGCGCTTCTGTCGTTCTTGGAAGAACTCCTTTTCCAAGTTCCGATCATCATCGTCTTCTCGATCATCATCGCCGTTCTGCTCAACCAGAAGATCAAGGGCCGGGGTATCTTTCGTTCGATTTTCTTTTTGCCGGTCATCATTTCTTCCGGTCCCGTCATCAGCGAACTCGTCTCGCAAGGTGCCGGCGGAACGAATATTTTCGCCAGTTACGGGTTCATCGCGATCATCGAGCGGAGCCTGAGCCCGACGTTCGCCGATCCGATACTTGGCGTCTTCAGCCAGATCATCATCATTTTCTGGTTCTCCGGCGTCCAGATCCTGATCTTTCTGGCGGGACTCCAGAAAGTCGACCGGCAGATCTATGAAGCGGCCCGTGTCGACGGTGCCGGTCCGTGGGAATCGTTTTGGAAGATCACTCTGCCTTCGTTGTCGAATCTCGTCTTCGTCAACCTCATCTATACGATCGTGCTCCTCTCGACGTTCAGTGAGAACGAGGTGATCGTGGCGATCAAGTCGAACATGTTCAACACGAACACGGGGTACGGCATGGCCTCGGCCATGGCGTGGGTCTATTTCATCATCGTCATGACGATCATCGCGCTTTCCGCGCTCCTCTTCCGACCGAAGAAGGGGGCCCGATGACATGACAAGAAAAAAGACGTTTTCCACACATCTCAGACATTTCGTCTATGGTCGGCACGGCACCAACTCGACCCTTTCCAAAATCGTCATCTACGCCCTCTTGATCAGCATCGGTTTCCTCTACATCTATCCGATGCTCTACATGCTTTCGAACAGTCTCAAGAGCACGTCCGACATCATCAATCCGATGGTCAACTGGGTGCCCTCTTCGCTCTATTTCGGGAACTACGAACGCGCCTTTCGGGTCATGAATTTCTGGCCGACCCTCTTCGGCAGTCTCCCGGTCACGCTCTTGCCGGCGTTGATCCAGACGCTCGTCACCTCGGTCATCGGTTACGGATTCGCCAAGTACGACTTCAAGTTCAAGAAGATCTGGTTCGTTCTCGTCCTCTTGACGTTCATCATTCCGGTCCAGGTCTATATGATCCCCCGCTACGTCATGTTCTTCGAGTTCAATCTGCTCGAGAGTCCGTGGGCGATCATTCTTCCCGCCCTTTTCGGTCAAGGCATCAACGCGGCCATCTTCGTTCTGATCTTCTATCAGTTTTTCAAGATGATCCCGAAAAGCATCAACGAAGCCGCCGAGATCGACGGGGCCGGACCGTACTACATCTTCTTCCGGATCGGCGTGCCTCTGGCGGTTCCCGCCTTCATCACGTCGTTCCTCTTCGGTCTCGTCTGGTATTGGAATGAGACCTACATCGCCTCGCTTTTTCTCGGATCGGCGTATCCGAACCTGCAACTCAGGCTCGCGAACTTCGTATCCGAATACGCGCAGATGTACGCCTCGGAGCAGCTGATGCAGCTCAACGAAGGCGTTCGTCTGGCAGCAACCCTCATCATCATCTTGCCCATGCTCATCGTCTATTTCACGATCCAGAGATGGTTCGTCGAAGGCGTTGAAAAAACCGGAGTCACAGGAGAATAACAATGAAAACACTCATGAACAGATTTTTGCTTGCTTTACTCGTTTTATTCGGAATCTTCACGCTCATCGCGTGTGAACCGACGGAAGACGAAAACGACATGCCGGAAGAGAACGACAAACTCTACCGCACCGATGTCTTAGAGGATGTGCCCGAGATTCTAACATATGAACACGAACGCGCCTTCCGATTCTTTTACGAGCTCGCCAACGACGACCTCGACTCGGACGGCTACGGACTCATTCCCGATCGCTACAACACGTTTACCGGCAATCCCGGCGGCGTCGCGTCGATCGCATCGGTCGG
>JAGYNT010000012.1 GCA_018399615.1 Acholeplasmataceae bacterium | reverse complement strand
CGAAAGACAGGTGAGTTCCGTCATCTTTCGGGGATCGAACGTGCGGCGTATTCGGATTTGTCGTGATTCGAACCAGGAAAAAGCGAGCGTGACGAGACCGTAGGCGAAGATGACTCCGATGAAGACCGATAGAAGGACGGCACCGAAAACATCGGCCAGCGCTTCAACGAGTGTCGTCGCCGTCATGCCGGTGATGGCATCGATGGTCGAATAGATGGTAACGATCAGCGCGACCGCATAGAGGACGATTTTTCGCACGTGTCGGTACGTATTGTAGTAAGTTGGGGAAATGAGATAGGGATGACGCTTGGAATAAGTCGCAGCGACATCACGCGGATGACCGAGGTTTCCGAGCGTATCGATCAGTTCCTGACCTTCACGACCCTCAACGGCTTCGAGCAAGTCCCGTTCGACATCGTCCCGTTGATCCGCATTGACGCGTTTTTTCACTTCGTTGATGTATCGTTCGACCATGACGTCCATGACGTATCATCCCTTCTTTTTGCCGGCTCCGGCGAACACGTTCGTTCGGAGGGCGCATAACAACATTATACGTTTCATTGCTTGATAAATCAATTCATTTTCCGAACTGCAACAAAAAAAGGTCGAATGACCTTGTTTTGTCAAGAAAAGATGGGGGATCAAGAAACGTTTCGTCCGAGCAGATAATAGGAATAGAAACCGAGTACGATCGATGCCGCCATGAGCAAGAAACTGAAAACGTAACTGGTTTTGACCATCGGAGCATAAGCGCTCGGAATGAAGATGCTTCCGCCGATGAGTCCGCTGTAGTCGAAATGGGTCATCAGGAGCACCGTCATGAGAATCGTGGCGGCCAAAAGGAATCCGCGCTCTTCGAAATACCAGGCGATCCAGTAAAGAGCCACGAGAATGAGAAGTTTGGCATAGGCTGGAACGACCATGGCACCGTAACTGGGGAGCGTCAGGTCGATCGTCACGTTTCGCCAGACAAAGGTACGAACAACCAGTGAAGCGATGAAGAGCAGGCTCACGGTTACGGCGGTTATAAAGACTAACAAACTGCGTTCTTTCATAGGAACCTCCTGCGCATATCTGCACATATTATAATCTCGGAAACGAAATATGTCAATATTTCATTTGAAAAAGTAATGTAAACTTATCTTTTGCACGTAAAAGCACGTTCGCTTTTTCGCTTGGTCGGGACATAGTCGATTCCGTGCTCCGCCAAAAACTGTTTGAAGATGACGAGACCTTCGTCATAGTGATCGACTTCGTATTCGACTTCGTAGTCGATGACGTTGCAGTAGTCGCAACGATCCAAAAAGAGCGTTCCGTTTTTATAGGGCGTGCTCACGCGATAGTTGTCGAGACTGACTTTGAACGTCACGAAATAATCGATCGAGCAAAAGAAGTCACGCGTTTGAAATCCGTTTTCGATCATATCCTTGGCTTGTTCGGGGTTCAGAACCACGTGGTTTTCGAAAGCACCCTTTTCGCTTTGACTTTTGAGCGTGACTTTGTAGAGTCGTTCGCCTTTCTGTCGGATGCGAAGCACGATGTTCTGTCCGTTCAGGGTATAATCATCGGTGTCGAAGTAGTGATTGACCTGCTTGAAAATGTTGTTTTCAAGGTCGAATATCCGTAAGAGTTCGTAGTACTTCTGTTCTGGAATGACCGTCTTGAATTCAATTTCGATATTCCTGTTCATACGCGCACCTCTTTACCGTTTTATGTGACCATCATGCAATTTTCATTATAACAAATAACCCTCGATAAATGAAGTAAAAACGTTTACATTTCTCGTTTTTAGACCATCATAATTGCTTTTTGGGCGATAAATGTTAAAATATAGATGATGTAACAATCCAAGGAGGATACATAAATATGGCTATTAGAGTAGCAATCAACGGTTTTGGGCGCATTGGTCGCCTGGCATTTCGTTTGATGGAAAACAAACCTGAGTTTGAAGTCGTCGGCATCAATGATCTGACCGATGCCGAAACACTGGCTTATCTGTTGAAATACGACACCGCGCAAGGTCGTTTCAAGTCCGATTCGATTTCTTACGAAGGATCCGAACTCATTGTCGATGAAAAGCGAATTCCCATTTTCAACCAGAAGGATCCCAAGTTGTTGCCGTGGAAGGACTTGAACATCGATGTCGTTCTCGAGTGTACGGGTTTCTTCACGAGTCAGGAAAAAGCGGGTTGGCATGTGCAAGCGGGCGCCAAAAAAGTCGTGATCAGCGCACCTGCGGGTTCCGATGTCAAGACGATCGTCTACAATGTCAACGACGATATCCTGGACGGCAGTGAAGACATTCTGAGTTGTGCGTCGTGCACGACCAACTGTCTCGCACCCGTTGTCAAAGTGCTCGATGACAATTTCGGCGTCGTCAAGGGTTTGATGACGACCGTGCACGCCTATACGGCCGATCAGGTCACGATGGACCAACCGCATAAAAAAGGGATCAAGTCCCGTCGCGGACGCGCCGCTGCCGCGAACGTCATTCCGACATCGACCGGTGCCGCCAAGGCGATCGGACTCGTTTTGCCCAAACTGAACGGCAAGCTCGACGGCAAAGCGTTGCGCGTACCTGTGACGACCGGATCGATCGTCGACCTCACGGTTGAACTCGAAAAGGAAGTTACGGTAGAGATGGTCAACAAGGCTTTTGAAAAAGCAGCGAACGAAACGCTCGCCTATGTCACCGATCCGATCGTTTCAAGCGATGTCATCGGGTCGGAGTACGGTTCGCTCTTCGATGCCGATCTGACTCAAGTCGTCAACGCCGACGGCAAGCAACTCGTCAAGGTCATGTCATGGTATGACAATGAAATGAGCTATACGGCACAACTCGTTCGTACCGTCAGCAAGCTCGCAAGTCTCATCAAATAAGGAACAAGGGGCTCGGAAGCGTTCGCTTCCGAGCTTTTTTTTATGTCTTTGAGGTGATATAATCATAGACGAGGTGCGTGTGCATGACTTGGAATGATATCATCGATCGGGAAAAAACGAAACCGTATTTCCATCAACTCGTTGCTTTTTTACGTGCGGAAGACCGAGACAAGGTCATTTTGCCGGTTCATGAGAAACGGCTTGCCGCTTTGCAGCTCACGCCGCTCGATTCCGTCAAGGTCGTCATTTTGGGACAGGATCCCTATCATAATCACGGTCAGGCCCATGGGCTCAGTTTCAGCGTCGAGCAGGGTGCTTACCCACCGAGCCTCAAAACGTGTTCAAGGAACTCGTCGATGATCTGGGCGCGGTAAGTCCACCCAAGTACGGGCAATTTGACCAAGTATGAAACAGGGTGTTCTCACACTGTGCTTACGGTCGAATTGCAGAACGACCGCTGCACCGGAACAAGGGATGGGAAGCTGGCGATGATGAACCGATCAAAAGACAGTGAAAAAGGATGAACCGTTGTCTTCATCCTGTGGGAACGCCAGCGCTATCGCGCATTTGTCAGTCATCCGAAACACCTCTCGTTCTCGTCGCCCCATCCTTCACCGCTGTCGGCCATATGCTTTTTCAAATCGAAGCCGTTCTCACGGGACGAATCGGCATCTCAATACGGATCACGGTCTGATCCGATCGATTGGAGCCTCGACTGAAAGAAACACCTGTTGATAAAATGACCTTTCGTGGCAAACTGACTCTTCGCATTTGCCAGATTAAACAACGCTTTTGAAGCCGAGAGAAATGAGTCTTCATGTCATTTTAAGTCTTTACAAAATTGGAAAATTTGGTATGATGAGAGTGAACGAATCCAATCACATGGACTGCACCGTATTTGATAACTTTGGGTTGTCTGCTAGCACTGACTTTTGGTTATATAGGGTTTTATGGTGTTCCTTGTCATTGAATTTGTTTAGCTTACTAACCAAAGTCGGGGTTGAGTGTATGGTCAGGGTCAATCGCCCTGACCTCAGCTCTTTGGTTAAGAATGTCCCTCGTCGCGTAACTTTGCTCAACAAACTCGTAAGCCGTAACGAACTGATTTGATCGAAGGCGATAACTGTTGATTGATGAGATGACGATCTCATAGTTCATCTTGAGTCAAAGTCAATGCTTTCGCCTTTCGGAAAGACATAGCGAAGAATCCGCTTGATGGATTCGATCGCACCTTCTGATACAGTCATAAAGGATCACAGTAGAGAACACCTTGGTTCGATCCTTTGAATCTGTCGGTAGATGAGCGTGTATCGCCAGTTGGATCTCGGGATGAGCATCCACGATGCTGATCGATTGACCTTTTATTTTGAGCAGAACATCGTTCAAAGTCGATAGTTCTTGGACTGTCAAACGATTCCGCTTTTGAATGAACCAATGTCGTTCGATAGAGTTGATCCGCTTTCTTGGCATCGTAGAGGTCGCTCGCTAAACCGCGTTCTTCCTCGCATCCGTCACAGACACAAACGGGTACCGCTTGTGCTGGTTACATCGCTTCGGTTTTTCGACAAAGAGACATTTCTCATTGTCGAGTCGGATGAGATTAAGGTCTGATTTCAAAGAAATCGTTCGGGTGTCCTTGTCGATGACTCCGCACCTCTACAAGTTTCATTCCGGCGCTTCAATCCCAGTTGAATTCCATGCGTTGATCGAGTCATGCTTCCATTTCGTAGCCACGCGTTCGAAATCCTCCTTAATGACAAGAGACAAACATCTTACATCAAAGGAAGAAGTTCAACAAGCATTCATAAGGCAAACCCTGTTGTCGAGTAACACTGCTGGTGAAGTCGCAACGAAAGTTCATTTGTCAACGAAGAGGGTTTATACGACGTGAGAAATGTTTAGAGACATTCCTTCAATTATCAATAGAATTTGATATAATTAGGCCGCAAGGCTTTAACTACTATTCATTGAGGATATGCTTTTACTATAAACAAATAGAGATTTTCAAGGAAGAATCAAAATAAAATACTTAAAAATAGCTTAGCCCTGAATATTAAAGAAAACGGTATATACTATACCGAGATTAATCTTGTAAGGAGTATTTATTCGTTACTGGACATTGATGACAATAAGGACAGATACAAATAATGATCCTTACATGTGCACACAGGGTCGCTTTTATCAGTTGCTGCAAATTTGGGATACAAATTTGTATGAATGGACTTGGATAGTGGAGCCATAAAAGTCGCAAAAATTTAGTACCGCGGTCACTTCAAATCTTACGATTCAATATCTAACCTGTATAGTGGGGTCTTAAACGCATTCAAAATCAAGGGAAAATTTCATTTGGTAATCGAAATCCACCGTATGCCTATTAAGCACTTCAATGGCGAAGATTCGTTTGACTATCTATTCTATAGGCTGTCAAGACTAATGGCGATAACCATAATGTAACACCCACCATGCAAAAGAGATGGTCTCGATGGGGGCTAATATCTTTATAACTTCAAAGCTTTTTGCATGTGTGAATCTTACAGGTTACTCAGGAAGGAGTTGTTGAGAGACTTTACCATAGAGTCAATCTTTGATATTGGTGTGTATTTCAAGAGTGTTAGAGGCGAACAAATTGTTTTTGAATATTAGAAAATTGAGACCATATAATAACAATGTAAAATCTATAAGTATGTATCCAGTACCTTTTGTCTATTTAACTTTCAAATATCTCACACTTACAGTGATACTATTATACTATTTCTTCTGATATAGTATACGGATTACATTATACGTTAAATTTAGAAATTCACACAACATTGGAAGATTATGAAAGGCTATGTCGGACGTGGTGAAGATCTCGGTCTGATGGTGCCATATCAGGGAGAGATATAAGAAAATTTGGTTTAAAGGATAATCGAGCTTTGCTAGAAGGAAAATAAGATATTATTCAGAATATTTACAGTAAAGAGTTCAATAGCGTGCTTTGGTGGTGATTTAGAAGCGTCAGAAACAATTACTGTTTTTACTGATGGTGATGCTACTAAAAGTCAGATATGTACTTGGGGTCATTCATTCAAGACTAATCAACTATTTTGCATAGATACTGTTTTAACAAGTCACAATTAACTATGCACGTTGATGCGGAAATATTTAAGGAAAATAATACCTTTTATTGTTTCTTTAGAGGCTTTGTCGGATATTGTTCTTTTAAATATGTTGGATCTGTACTTGAACAAACTGAGTATATGAGTGAAAAGTGGTATTTTTACTTTGAGCAGTTAAAATGACATGGTTTATAAGATATATGATATTGATGAAGAAGAAAAAAGACACATTGAAACAAATGCCAAGATTGCTGTGCCCAAGAAGGGGTGATGAAGAATGAATAAAAGAGCTAATGATTTGACTGGAAAAGAATGGCTACAGGAATTCCTTTAGCATTTGGCGTGATTCAAAGAAAACAGGTGATGAAAAGCAAATTAATCATCCAGCTTCTGTATCCAGTCGCCTTATGTGAGAGATTAATAAAAACTTTTGCTCGAGCTAGGTGGTAGAGTTTTAGATCCGTTTAGCGGCGTAGGCTCAACCATATAGGCGTGGTTAGAATTTGAATTGTAGGGAGTGGTATAGATTCAAATTATAAATTTTGTGATATTGCTAAAGAAAGAATTAGTGATGTGCCAAATATCGAAGTTATCAACGGAGATAGTTTGAAAATCTTGAGAGATTCAAGCATTAAGGAGTTTGACATTTGCAGTGTAACTTCACCGCCAAAGATATATTGGGATATTCTTAACATGAGAAGAAGGCAGCTGATGGAAAAGAATCGTAAAATTATCTTCGAACGAAGGATGTGATATAGGTAACATATCTGACTATGAGCATTTTGATGTTAAAAGTCACTCTCTTAGTATAGACCGTTTGAAACCAGATGCATATTGCTTAATTAATGTAATGGATATCAGAAAAAAGAGAGTTCTTTCCTCTTCATAGTGATCTTGCATATAAATTTACATGAGTTAGGTTTCATCTTTGATGACATAATAATTTGGGATCGTCAGTCGATTATAATAACATGAGACCCTTGGGCTATCCAGCCAGATTTAGAATAAATAAAGTGCATGAGTATATATTAATTATGCATAAGAAGTAGGTGTTAATATGAACACAAAAATGGCATATCTATTAGGTATGATAACAGGTAATAATAAAATAATAAGAGGAAAAAAGCACAACTCGAGTCCTCAATAGCAATTCCACATAAGAATCAAACGACGTACAATGATAGAGATGTATTAATTTATGTTCGTGCCAGTATTGTTGATATTAAGCAAATATTAGAACCTTGTGACGCTATGCAGCATACGCAGAGAAGGTGAAACACCATTTATCTCGAGAAACCGAACGAAGACTATCTTATTAGGAAATAATGCAATTTACCGATGGAGAAGGACACACATGAAAGGTTGAAAACAACCCATATTTATTTACTTGCTCGGTAGATATGAGAGGATCTTATTTCTCGTGGTTTAGCTGACGACAGGTTATATTAGAGAGAGCAATTATGCCTGTGAAAACCTATGCATAGAGTGTATATTGAGGTGCCACACATAATTGGTATTTAGTTGTAGTATTTGTAATCTCTAAAACTGTTGATATCCCAGTGCAGAATATTAAGTACATCCTAATATGAGAGACGGGTATCTCAAAAGTATGCCGAAGGGTATCCGAATTTTGGAAAGGAGCATCAAATCAAGATTTATGCCAATATTCATCCTGCGGATTTGGGATAATTCATAAAAAGAAGCTTCCCAGATCAGTTCAATCAATTAGTTGAGCATTTTGTTATGCAGGAAAATGCGTGTTTGACAAAACACATGTCGTTACTATTGGGAACTACCCCCATAAAGAAAAGCCGATCCATCCAAGAGGATGATGTGTTTATACCTGAAGACTAGGAGGCATGCATTTTAATAGATAGATTGAAATTGCAGAAAAACTGGGTATAAAGAATGAGAGAACATGAGCTATACGAACCCATGAGAATTTGGCTTGAGCAGCAGTATATGATAGACAAATACAGAGGATGGGAGATTATTGCAGTAGATTCACACTCTGAAAGATTAGATAGGTTTTGACAAATTTTGATATCATCCTTGAACAGGCCATATAGGAGGATATTCAAATAGATGTATTGGGGATTGCCAAAAATGATAAAGCTAGGTTGGTTTTTATTGAAGCGAAAATTACTAGATTAACTTTGTATAGATTTAGGCTGCTAGGCCTATTGTAAACTGGATTGATCCATATGAAGCATTTTTACTACATATCAGACACTCTAGGAAGTCTAAACAAATTATTGAGTACATATGGGCAGGAAGATTTGCTGATTTCGAGATGCTAGAAGAATAAAAAATGATAGTAGGAAGATGGATAAAAAAGAAAGTCTCCAGATTTACTTACTATTATACCAATTATATAGTTAAGCGCCTTCCTTCTGATTACATCTTTGCTTGATTATATAATCTGGACTTCATCTCAAGGGAACACCAAATGTAGATTGACACTGATGTGTGTGACACATATTCCTGTTTTCCATAACCTGTCCCGACTTACGCAGATGTGGTGTGAAACGAAATAGACACGATGAAACAACAGGCTAAACGACTCGGTTTACTTTTTTGTTGTATAATACGCCAAAAATGTTGTATATAATGACGATTATACGGATATAGTGCATAGTGTGATAGAATAGATGAGGGTGGTGATCACCGTGTTCATCAAAAAAGAAGTCAAAAAAGCAAGAGCGGAAAGAAAACATACAGGCGATCGTCGAGTCCTATCGTGACGACGGCAACAAGAACAAGCATCGTGCGATCCGAAGTTATGGCGCACTCGAGGACCAAGCGGATCCGAGCTTTTAAAAATATCGAAGAGGACCCGGCATCTCTCGATCGGGACACAAGGGCCAGGACCTTACCCTGACCATCAAAGCTGAGGACAACCTCCTTGAATGCGAAAACAACATCGCCGCTCATGTACACATGGATACACCTTATCTCGAACGCATCTCGATTACTTGAGATCGATGGTTTCCTGATGTGTATCAAAACGAGCCTTTCAAGGCAAGGAACGCTATTCTTGAGCAGCATCTTCGCCCTGGTCCTCGAACTGGATTCGCCCTCGACAGCAAGCGAGCAACCATGCAGAGAATCAAGCTCTATATTACGGGAAACACTTCGATTTTTCATTGGATGACGCTCATCGCAGTATGGACCCGATGGAGCTCATCTCATGACTTGCAAGTCCATATGCGCAAGATCGATGGCTTGACCACAGATTTGTTGGGCGATCAATTGTATTATGACGTCACGAACTACTACCGTGAGATAGACTTCAACGATCTCTGATGGACTTAGGAAACGCGGCGTTTCCAAAGAACATCGCCCGATCCGATTGGGTTAATGGACTGGGGGCTCTTTGCGGATTCGCTGAACGGATTACCCCTTGGCGCTTCAGATCTTTCCTGGGAACACCGCCGAAAGCACGACACTGATCTCAGGCATTCGAGTGTCAAGAGACAGAACAACAAGAAACGCATCCTATGTCGCGTGACAAAGATTAAACACAAAAAGAACATCACCTGAACTGTTTTCGGAATCAAGACGGTATACTTTCACAAACACCGAGGCCCCAAAGGCAAGAATCCTCCATGATGTTCTCTTTTGAGGCGCGACGGCTGGGCCGCTTCGAAGGACCGACGATCAGGGCGTTGTCGTCCATAAATACAAGGTTCATAAACGGATCATCAAACTCAAACGGACAACAACGAAGAGATCGAGCACGAACAAAAGGTCTCTGATCTATTGAATAAAGAGAGAGGAGTTCGACATGGCAGAAAAAAAAAAGCGTGACGAACAGGTATCCAGAGCACAAAGAGCACTGACGAACAAGGCTTACCGCATCGAACAATGGACTAAGAAGGCATATCAAGAAGACAACGCAAGGTAAGGAAGTCCTGACAATCAACCAAGAACTCATCGAGCAAGAGGCTCGATTCCGACGGATACTTTCGTCTGGTGACCTCGAACTGCACTTCCCCGATCATCAAGAGATCAAACGAACTACGGGAATCTTTGGGAGATCGAGGATACCTTCCGGCAACACAAGACGGATTTGAATTCCGACCGATCAATCACAAACATGAACGATCATCGCACACTTTTATTGGTTCACGGCCTGATCATACTCAGACTCCGTTTCAAACACAAACTTAAAACCAGGTGATTCATTTATCCGCTGAAACTAATCGTCGGTGTACTAAAACCGAACGAAACGGGAAAAGACGACAAGTGATATCACCATCTGGTACGCTGTTTCAGGTGCCTCGCTTCACCGGCAGATATTAAACAAAGATCAAGATATGGTCTATACCAATACCTTGATCCAAAGATATGACGAGAAGATTGAAGTTGATCAATCTGGCATTTGACGCCGAATGGATGAAGCTTACGTCATAGCGGGAAACATTCAATCGATTGGCGAAAGTAAGTTTCACACGACATCTCGCAAGTCGGGTTATATAATCTGACTTATCCAAGGGAACAATTCAAATGTAGATTTGACACTGATGCGACACATATTCCCAGTTTCCATAACCTTGTAATAAGACGTCAAGCGTCAATAAACTCATTGATAGTTAAAACAGGAACTGTGGTACTTTGATAGTCTAGCCATAAAATCATGACTCAAAATCCACAGTGCCTATTTAAATTATAATAACAAAACTAGAAGATGAGGAAGGAAAGTATATCTCACAATAATCTTGTTACATTATTGAATATACAGGTGTTTATATGAGTATGTTACACCATAGAGCGGAAGATATACCACGAAATTTGAGCGATTTTTATATCGAGTAATTGGTTACCTATGTACCCCTAATCGAGTTCTTCGTTGATGCTGAGGTACCCACATCCCTAGCTTCTCTCAGATTTCGCTCATTATTCAGGCACATGCGTTAATTTATCATGTAAAACTACACCTAGTGGTAATCCGAGTAAATTTGGTGTTCAATTTAGAATTAACTTTTCTAATGTTAAAAATGCCCCCAAGTGTATTGTGCCATATTTAGAGTAGTAGGACGAGTATAGTAAATAGAATCAATAAAAGTGAGATCTGTTGAGAAGTTGGTGCTGAATCACGGGGTTTGTTTTTGGTAAGCTTACAGCTTTTATAAAGCCATTAGTTCCGACTACTTATTTATCTGGATTTCGATATAGGTTACAACCTTTAGCTTATTGATTGCAATACTTCAATTTCACTTCTAACTATACTTCAAAGAATATGGTGTAGTGGCCAATTGAGAAGTATTCTTAGTTAGGTGAGCAATCAATTATTAATAGAGTTGCAAAAAGCTCGCTCCTATTCTGTCATGAAATGAGGAATCAATGTTTTCTTTTATCACATTGTATGTAGGTGTCATGATAAGAACTGATCTGTTTTGAAGCAAGTATAGAGAGATCTGTTGAACACAATGCATCGATTCATCAAATGACCGGGAAAACGTTTGAATTCATTAAGCGAGAAGACCAGAAGTGCGTTCAAAGGCATTGGCAATTACATAGAAGAAGTGATGTTCAATGATTCCGGTATTATCCACGTGCCTTAACCACAGTTGATCGTTATGCGCTGATTGAGCGTTTTTCCGGCATCGGCATTTCAGAAGCCAAGTGTCTTAAATTCATCCTTAATGACAAGGAGACAAATCCATCTTATATTAAAGGAAGAAGTCAAATAAGCATACATAAGGCAAACCCCAGGTTAAGTCAGAGTAAATATTCGTTTATGAAATCGAACGAAAGTTCATTTTTTCAACGAAGGATGAAAAGAACAGATCATCGGATGACTATCATTTTCGCATGATCTCGTGTATAATGGGTGTTGCAGAGTTAGCTAGAAAGCGTTAAGTGTCTATCCTAGGGATATTCGGGTAGAACGAACACGTTCTGCGTGGCGGTTTTCTAGCGCGTCCGCTGTAAGCGATTATAGTGGACCTCGCCAATAGGAGGTCTTTTTTTGATGAACAACACGAAGCATATTCAACGTCTTACCCTCGCCGCATCGCTTTCGTCGATCTCGATCGTCATCGACATCCTGTTCAAGTCGCTCGTCCAGAGTACGAGTTTCGGATTGCCTTTTTACGCGATCCCCCTCATTCTCGGCAGCATCATTTTGGGACCCGGGTACGGTCTTTTCATGGCACTCGTCTCGGATTTGGTCGGTGTCAGTTTCGCCGGTCAGGGATATTTGCCGCTTTTCGCCCTCTCGGCGGTCGCCTGGGGCGTCATCCCGGGGGTTTTGATTCGCAGGACGTTCAAGCCGCAGGTGCTGGCGCTCGCCGTGTTTCTCGCTTATTTTGCGGCAACCACGCTCAATACGATCGCCATTCTTTATTACTTCGGAAGAATCGAAGCGCTCAGCATGCTCGCGCTCCGGCTTTCGCTCATCTTTTTCAATTCGGTCATCATTTTCCATTTCGTCAAGGATGCCTATGTCAAGCTGACACCCTTCTATGAGAAATTCGTTTATCAGACGTGAAAACGGACGCTTCGGCGTTTGTTTTTTATTGTGAGCCCATCTCATGTATAATGGAACCGGTGATCGTTATGGTTAAAATCATTGGAGCGGGGTTGGCCGGCGTCGAAGCGGCGAACTACCTCTCACAAAAACAAATTCATGTAAAACTCTATGAGATGCGTCCGAACAGGATGACGCCGGCCCACCAGACCGGAAACATGGCCGAACTCGTCTGTTCGAACTCGTTTCGCTCGGTTGATGAGCATAATGCCGTCGGCCTGTTGAAACGGGAAATGGAGACGATCGGTTCTCTCGTTCTGAAAGCCGCCAGTCGGACATCGGTTCCCGCCGGGTCGTCCCTTGCCGTCGATCGGACGCTTTTTTCACAGGATATCGAAGCGCGTATCCGCGATAATCCCTACATCGAGGTGATTCGGGAAGAAGTCGATACGATCGACGTGAACGAACCGACGATTATCGCGGCCGGTCCGCTCGCGAGCGATTCGCTGACACAAGCGATCACGTCGTTGCTCGAACAGGAACACCTCCACTTTTTCGATGCCGTCGCGCCGATCATCGCTTTCGAATCGATCGACATGAAGACGTGCTATTTCAAGAGCCGATATGACAAGGGAGAGGCAGCCTACATCAATTGCCCGATGGATGAGACGACGTATCAGGCGTTCTATCAGGCGCTCATAAGCGCGGCCACGCATCCGGTGAAGGATTTCGAAAACAACGTTTTCGAAGGGTGCATGCCGATCGAAGTCATGGCCAAACGGGGACCGGAGACGATTCGCTACGGACCGCTCAAACCCGTCGGTCTGGCCCTTGATCCGGCGAATCGTCCGCACGCCGTGATTCAACTCCGGCAGGATGACGCCAGGAAATCGATGTATAACATCGTCGGATTTCAGACGCATTTGACATGGCCCGAACAGAAACGGGTCATACGTATGATTCCCGGTCTCGAACAGGCCGAAATCCTGCGCTACGGCGTCATGCACAAGAACACCTATATCGAGAGCCCGAAAGTACTCAATCAGAGCTATCAGGCAAAGAAGTATCGAACCTTTTTTCGCCGGACAGATCAGCGGAGTCGAAGGGTACGTCGAATGCGGCCTCCAGTCTCAACGCGGCCATCAGATGGGTCTTTGGCTCGAGGGCAAGCCGTTGAAACCTTTTCCGAAAGAAACGGTCATCGGCGCGATGGCCCACTATGTCGCGACACCGAATGCGTCGTTCAAACCGATGAACGCCAATCTCGGTCTTCTTTCGGAGCTCGAAGAGAAGCACCGTAAAAAAGATCGGAAAGCACTCTATCGAAAGCGCTCGATCAGCGCGCTTTCGAGTTATATGGAGGATCTCTAGATGAATCCATTGGACGCTTTTACGGATTATCTCGAATCGGAAAAACACTACTCGAAACATACCGTCACAGGTTATCTCAAAGATATTCGCGATTTCGAGACGTTCATTTTGCAGGAAGAACTCGCAGAGGGGTTGCTTTCGGTTACGCGCGAACGACTCGGACGGTATTACATCTCCCACCTGAGTGATCAAAACTACAGCAAGAAGAGCATCGCGCGAAAGGTCTCGTCACTGCGTTCGTTCTATGAGTTCTTGCGGAAACGGGATATGATTCCGACGAATGTCTTTCTCACCGTTTCGTCACCCCGCATCGAGAAGAAACTCCCAAAAACGATCGCCGATGACGAGATCGAGGCGCTATTCGGTCATATCGACCGTTATGATTCCCTCGGGTTCAGGGACTATCTGTTGCTCGACCTCCTGTTCAGTTGCGGGCTCAGGGCGAGCGAGGTGACGACGATGACGATCAAGGATGTCCAACTCGGACAAAAACAGATTCTCATTCACGGTAAGGGTTCGAAGGACAGGTATGTGCCGCTTCACGACCGTCTGACAGACGATTTCAGACACTATCTGACCTATATTCGTCCGCTCCTTCTGTCCAAAGGCAAATCGCTCGATGAAACCCGTGTCTTCATCAGTTACAAGGGCACGGCCCTTTCCGTTCGCGGCCTGCAATACGTGTTGAAGAAACTGATCCGAAACGCCGGTGAAACCTACCGCATCCACCCTCACATGCTCAGACATGCGTTCGCGACCACGCTGCTCGATCACGGTGCCGACTTGCGTGTCGTACAGGAACTGCTCGGACACGAGCATCTGAAGTCCACGCAGATCTATACCCACGTTTCGAATGAGCGAATCAAGGAAAAGTATCAGGTCGCCCATCCGAGGTCGATCAAAAAATGAGAACGATCGAACCGATCATCATCGAAGAGGGATTGGAAAGCGAACGGGAAATGATGCAACGGACGACGAGTCGGGCGATCATCCTAAACGACAAGAACGACGTGCTCATGGTCTATTCCGCGCATTTCGACGACTATACGTTTGCCGGTGGCGGTCAGAAAAACGATGAGACACCCGAAGAGACGCTGATTCGCGAACTGAGAGAAGAACTCGGAGTGGTGAATGTAGAAAACATCCGACCATTCGGGAAAACGACGGAAATCCGCTACGGCATCCGTGGGGATACGCGCGTCTTTCGTCAGACGTCCCACTATTTCCTTTGTGATGTCGAGTTCGGAGAAAGACCCCTTCTCGGACATCATGAACGGACGCACGGCGTCGAACCCCGCTGGGTTCGACTCGATGACGTCATCCGTCACAACGAGCGCGTGAAAGACGACGAAAAACATCAGAAAAAGGGCTTGAGAACCGTTTTGGTCAGGGAAAACACGGTTTTGAGACTCTTGAAAAAGGAGCGATCGATATGAGAAGATTCGAAGTGGTGAAAGCGTATCGGGGGACATCGGTTTCCCTGCCCAGACGCTCGACCTCCATGAGTGCTGGCTATGATCTTGCGAGTGCGAAAGACGTCGTGATCGAACCGAAGGAAATCGTTCTGGTTCCGACCGGACTCAAAGCTTCAATGCCGGCGAATGAAGCGCTTTTCGTCTTTGCCAGGTCGTCTCTCGGCATCAAGCGGAAACTGATGCTCGCCAACAATGTCGGCATCATCGATGCCGATTATCATGATAACGAAGATAACGAAGGACACATCTTCATTCCGCTCTACAATTTCGGTGAAGAACCGGTTGAAATCACGGAAGGCGAACGGATCGCCCAAGGCGTTTTTCTCACGTATCTGAAGACGGACGACGAAACGGGAGAAAACATCAGCAGACTCGGTGGTTTCGGAAGCAGCGGACGTTGACTTTTTTTGGCTCAATACTTGCAATTTCCATATATCTATGATATATTTAACAAGGCTAATAAAATACACATGCGCGGTGCTTAAACGCTCTCGTGCCCTAGGGTGAGCGTTCAAACGAGCCGTGCAGAGGTAAAAAACAAAAATCGGAGGTATATTTTATGGCTGTCGTATCAATGAAACAACTCTTGGAATCAGGTGTCCATTTCGGTCACGCAACGCGTCGTTGGAATCCGAAAATGGCTCCCTACATCTTCACGTCGAGAAACGGTATTTACATCATCGACCTGAAGCGGACCGCGAAAGAAATCGAGATCGCCTATCAGGCCATGCTCGACATCGTGCAAAACGGTGGGAAAGTCCTTTTCGTCGGCACGAAGAAACAAGCTCAGGAATCGATCCGTGATGAAGCGGTTCGTTCCGGACAGTTCTATGTCAACCAGCGTTGGCTCGGTGGGACACTGACGAACTTCAAGACCATCCGTCGTCGGATCAAGCTTTTGCACGATCTCTACAAGATGGAAGAAGACGGTGTCTTTGACAAGCTTCCCAAAAAAGAAGTGTTGACACTCAAAAACAAGCGCGAGCGTCTCGAGAAGTTTTTGGGCGGCATCAAAGAAATGAAAAAAGTTCCCGAAGCCGTCTACATCGTCGACCCCAGAAAAGAGCGGAACGCGATTCTCGAAGCACGCAAACTCGGAATCAAAGTCTTCGGTATCGTCGATTCGAATTGCGATCCCGATGACGTCGACTACATCATTCCCGGCAATGACGACGCGATTCGCGCCGTCAGACTCATTACCCATGTCATGGCCAATGCCGTGATCGAAGCACAGGGTGGCGAAGTCGAGACCGTCGAAGATGAACCCGTAAACTCGGCTCCACGCCGACCGAGACGCGAACAGACCGATCGCGAACCGAGAAGAAAGCCCGAAGAAAGACACGCTGAAAAGCCGGCCGACAAGGAAACACAGTCCGAACCGAAGCAAAAAGCAGAAGAAAAGACCGAACAACCGGCTCCGGAAAAGATCGTCGAAGAACCTGTCAAGGACGTAACGAAAGCACCGGAACAGGAAGCACCTGCGCCAAAGCGGAAAGAAGAAGAAAAGACGGAAGCGGCAGAAGAACCGAAACAGGAAGCCGCACCCGCAGACGAGAAAGAATCCACTGCGACATCTGAAAAGATGACAGAGGAACAACTGAACGACATGACCGTTGCCGAGCTGAAAGATTTGGCCAGGGAACGTGAATTGACTGGCTTTTCTTCCCTTAAAAAGGCAGAACTCATCGAAGCGTTACTGAAATAGCTTTTAAAAAGGGGGATTCGTTTCCCCTTTATTTATCGAAACCATACGAGTCATACGAACAAGGAGGATTCATCAAATGATAAGCGCAAAACAAGTCAAGGAACTACGTGATCAGACCGGTGCCGGTATGATGGACTGCAAGAAGGCATTGGAACATACCGACGGAAACGTTGCGGAAGCAGTCGATTACCTGAGAGAAAAAGGGATTGCCAAGGCCGCCAAGAAAAACGACCGTGTCGCAGCCGAAGGGCTTTGCAACGTCATCGTGAAGGACAACCAGGCCGTGATCTATGAGATCAACTCCGAGACCGATTTCGTTTCGAAGAATACGAAATTTCTCACATTGATCGAAACGATCGGTGAAGCTTTGATCGAAAGCGATGCCCGGACAACCGAAGAAGCGCTCCAATACGAATTCAAGGGTGAAACGCTCGAAACGCACCTCAAGGAAGCGACGGCAACCATCGGTGAACGGATAACGATGCGCCGCGTATCCCGTCTGGAAAAAACCGATGAGGAAGGTTTCGGCTCGTATATCCACATGGGTGGACGTATCGCCGTCCTCGTCAAGATCACCAAGGATCTCCCCGATGTCGCCAAGGATATCGCGATGCATGTCGCCGCGAACAATCCGAAGTATCTCGACCGTTCGAAAGTCGATCCCGAAATGGTCGAACACGAAAAACGCGTTTTGACACAACAGGCTCTTGAAGAAGGCAAACCCGAAAAGATCGTTGAAAAGATGGTCGTCGGACGCCTCAACAAATACTTGCAGGAAATCTGTCTGGTCGACCAGCCGTTCGTCAAGGACACCGATATCAAGGTAAGCCAGTACTTGAAGAACAACGAAACCGGCGTCATCGAGTTCATTCGTCTCGAAGTCGGCGAAGGCATCGAGAAGAAGGAAGAGGATTTCGCAGCTGAAGTCATGGCACAAGTCAACAAGTAGGCGAAAGGGTGTGGCAAGATGTATAAAAGAGTGATATTGAAACTCAGTGGAGAAGCTCTCAAGGGTGATGGCATTTACGGTATTCATCCGATCACAGTCAAAAAAATTGCCACCGAAATCAAAGAAATCTATACGCTGGGTGTTGAAATCGGCATCGTCATCGGTGCCGGCAACCTCTGGCGTGGGAAAACCGGGGAAGAACTCGGTATGGATCGAGCTCAGGCGGATTATATGGGCATGCTCGGAACGATCATGAACGGGCTCGCTTTGCAGGATGCGCTTGAGGGGTGTGACGTGCCTTCGCGCGTCATGACCGTCCTTTCGATCAGTGCCGTTGCCGAACCCTATATCAGACGCAGAGCTCTCAGACACTTTGAAAAGGGCCGCGTTCTCATCTTTGTCGGAGGGACGGGTTCACCGTTCTTTTCCACCGACACCGCGGCAGCTCTGAGAGCTGCCGAACTGAACGCTGAGATCATCCTGATGGCCAAGAACGGAATCGAAGGCGTTTTCGACAAGGATCCGAACAAACACAAGGATGCCAGACTCTATCAGCATATCACGCAAGCGGAGGTTCTCGAGAAAAAGCTCGATGTCATGGATGCCACCGCGGCATCGATCTCACGGGAGAACGGCATCGACATCCTTGTCTACAACATGAATATCGAAGGGAACATGAGACGAGCGGTTCTCAAGGAACCGATCGGCACACTCGTAAAATGGGAGGATCAGTCAGATGAGTGAACAAGCGGATTTGATTTTAATGGAAACGGAAGAACGGATGCAAAAGGCCGTGGACGTCCTGCACAAGGAGTTCGCAGGAGTCCGTACAGGGCGCGCCAACCCGGCGCTTCTCGACCGCATCACGGTCGATTACTATGGTGTTGACAGTCCCTTGAGGCAAATTTCCTCGATTTCGATCGTCGAAGGGAACCAACTGTTCATCAAGCCCTACGACAAGTCGCTTCTCAAAAAGATCGAGCAGGCGATCTATGCGTCGGATCTCGGACTCAATCCTCAGAATGACGGTACCGGGATTCGTCTGATTTTGCCGCAACCGACCGAAGAAAGACGACGCGAACTCATTCGTGACGTTGAAAAGATGGGCGAACAGGCCAAGGTCGCCGTAAGAAACGTTCGACGGGACGCCAACGACAAGCTGAAAAAGATCGGTCTTTCCGAAGACGATGAGAAAGGCTATATCGAAGATGTCCAGGAACTTACGGATACGTATGTCAAGAAGGTTGATGCCGAAGTCAAGGACAAGTCCGAAGAATTGTTGAACATATCATAAAAAGGCTTCGGCCTTTTTTTTGTATCGACAACCCATTTTTCCGGAAATGGTTTTAAAATATGGAGTGAATGGGGTATAATGAATAAAGGTGATAAGGATTATGCAGCAAAAACGGATTCCCAGTCATGTCGCGATTATTCTCGACGGCAACGGGCGTTGGGCCAAAAAGCGTCACAAGCCACGATCATACGGTCATTATCAGGGTGCGCGAAACCTTTTTTCGATCGCGCGCGCCGCTCAGACGCTCGGCATCGAGCGATTGACGGTCTATGCGTTCAGTACGGAAAACTGGAAAAGGCCCAAAGAAGAGGTCGACTATCTTATGAACAAGCCGGTTGAGACCTTTAACGCCTATCGGGACCGTCTCTATGAGATCGGTTTCAAGGTTCGTTTCATCGGTCGTCGAGACCGTTTTTCGCAGGAACTGCTCGACGTGATCGACACCATCGAAAAAGAGACCTCTGGACACACCGGTTTCGAACTCGTCATCGCTGCCGATTACGGTTCGCACGATGAGATCGTCCGGGCGATGAATCAACTTCAACCACCGATCACAAAAGCGGATCTCGAAGCGAAACTGATGCTCGGAGAACCGGTCGATCTGCTCATCCGAACGAGTGGCGAGAAGCGGATATCCAATTTTCTGCTCTGGCAGATCAGTTATGCGGAGCTGCACTTTGCCAACGTGCATTGGCCGGCATTCAGACTGCGACACTTGAAACGCGCGATTCGCGACTATCAAAAACGACAACGTCACCTGAGGCTTATCATGAAAACGGGCAGTAACCGGAATCGTCTTCCTTATCCTCATATCAGATCGTCAGTATCGAGGAGTTGTTGCCGCTGTTTCAGGTCGTCATGACCTTTTTCGTCGTCGTCGCCAGTTCGGAAATGATACGGGATGTATGAAACCGAAAAGAAGTCACCAAGATCGTCAAAGTCGGAATTTAGCTTTTTTGATGCTCGCGACGTTTTCAGCGTTGAGAAAGATCAATTTCTGCCAAAACTAGAACGCCAGCCAAAGGCGTTTTGAACGTTATGATTCCGCTGGTTACTTGATTCCTGTTCGCTTTCTCGTGTTTTTCCGTGAATTAACGGCGAAGACGTCGGCAAGGCGCTCACCGTCATCAACTATGTGGGGCTCGGAGCGGCCTCGATCGTCATTCTTCGTTTCGGGGGTCCGCTTCATCGTCTATCTTCTTCTGATCAGTTCGCTGACCGATACGTTCGCCTACCTGTTCGGCGTCATTCGACGACACAAGATGATCCCGGAGATCAGCCCAAGAAGACGTGTGAAGGAGCGATTGGCGGTACGATTCTCGCGACTTCATCGCATCCGTTTTCGCGTTTTTCATGTTCTTCTTGTTCCGGGGACACTTCTTGGAGATACGCTCAATGCCGAAGTGCGAACAGACGCTTCTCGCAAATTTTTCATCACTCGGGAGAACACGTCGCTTGGATCCAGGCACTGTTCTGGTTCCGGTCACGCTTCTGGCGAGCATATTCGCCCAGATCGGTGATCTCGTGGCATCCAAGCTCAAGCGTACTTACGGCATCAAGGATTTCGGGACGATTCTTCCCCGGTCACGGGGGACTTCTGACCGTTTCGATCAATTCTTTTCGTCGCGATGTTCCTGACGGCGATCTTCATTCCTGATCCATTACTTCTATCCGGCGGTCATCGTATGAAAACGTCTTTTGCTCGGAGCAATCGTCTGATTGGGTTGCAGACACTACAAGTCGTTTTCGAAACACATGGACAATTTTTCCGTCATCGGTGATGTCGCTCGGATCGGATGATCGCATGAATCGGAATATTCTCAATCATATCCGGCCGGAAATCGCTCCAGGTGAAACGGAACAAATGATGAAAGACTATCGGATCCGATATCCCGAGATCACGTGACATATGGAAGAAAAAGGTTTGCTCGATGTCGCGAGCTATCCGAAAACGGATTGCCCATCAATGCTCTGTCCGGTGCGCCGGTCTAGAGCCGACGGTCGCGGCGCTCGATCATGAAAGGGATATCGCGCTGGCCAACAAGGAAACGCTCGTCATGGCCGGTGATCTCGTCATGGAGCGCGTAAAAGAAAGAGAGAAATCTCTACCCGATTGACAGCGAACACAGCGCTTTATGGCAACTCAATGACGGGGCTCGGACAGAAGAAACGATCATGTCGTCATCACGGCGAGCGGAGGCGCGTTTCGCGATCTCGACCGGAAAGAACTGAAAGATGTGACACCGGAACAAGCGTTGGCGCACCCGAATTGGTCGATGGGTGATAAAATAACCATAGACAGCGCCAATTATGATGAACAAGGGTCTCGAAGTCATCGAAGCCCACCATCTCTTTCCCCTGCCCTATGCGAAGATCGAAACCGTCCTTCATCGTGAGAGCATGGTCCATGCGCTTCTCTACTTCAGCGATGGGACGATCAAAGCGAGTCTGTCCTCTGCCGATATGCGCATACCGATCGCCTATGCGTTGTTCTATCCGGGACGAAGGAAGCATCGAAGCGATTTCAGGCTGGGAACGCTGACCTTCGAACCGCTCGATTTGAAGCGGTTTCCGCTTCTGGCCCAAGCCTATGAAGTCGGCCGGAAAAAAGGACTGATGCCGACGATCATGAACGCGGCGAACGAAGCGGCCGTCAAACTCTTTTTGGACCGACGTATTCCATTTTTGGATATCGAGCGGATCGTGATCGATGCGCTCGATCGATACCCCAATCGAATCAATCCCTCACTCGAGGAAATCATCGCCATGAATGAGCATGTATATCAGGACATTCACACGCGCTACAAAGGAAGGTAAACCATGTTTATAGTCAACTTGATCGTATTTATTCTCGTATTGGGCATCATCATCTTAATCCATGAATTCGGACATTTCTTTTTCGCCAAACGTGCCGGGATTCTCTGTCACGAGTTTTCAATCGGTATGGGACCGGCCGTCTACCAGAAACGAAAGGGCGAAACGATCTATTCGATTCGCGGGATTCCCATCGGCGGATATGTCGCCATGGCGGGCGAAAGCGTATCCGACGCCCTGATCAAAAAGGGCCAGAAAGTCGGACTCAACAGAACCGAACAGGGTATCGTCAAGGAAATCGTTCTTACCGATCGCGTCGAGAGTGAAGTGACCGGTGAGATCGTCGCATTCGATCTTTACGGAAAAGATCTCGAATCGCTTTTTATCGAAATCGAATTCGAGGATGAACGCATACGTTACGCCGTATTGCGAGATGCCGTCTATATTCTCAGTGAAAAGCGGAAGATGTGGATCACTCCCGCTGAAAAGAGTTTCGAAAGCAAGACGCTCTTCGAACGTTTTCTCGTGATTTTCGCGGGTCCGCTCATGAACTTCATTCTCGCCTTCGTTCTCTTTTTCATCATCGGTTTTTTCGTCACGAAACCGAATCTCGACACCAATGAGATCGGATCCGTGTCCAGCGGCCTGCCGGCCGATACGATCGGTCTGGTCGAAGGCAGTCGGATCGTCTCGGTCAATGGCGAGGAAGTTTCCGATTGGGACGACCTCTCCATGGTCATGGGGTCGCTCGACCACGTGAATACCGAGATCTCGTTTTCCACAGACGGGGAAGTGATGACCGGGAACGTCGACCTCGTCGTCGATATTCTGATCGCCGGAATCGCCAATGCCGCCGTTACCGATGAAGGTCTGGTCATTCATGCCGCTGAACCGATCGTCGGCAATGCCCGGGGACGGGCAGCAACCGACGGAGGGTTGAAGACCGGTGACCGCATCACCGAACTCGCAATCGACGATGTCACCTATCCGATCAATTCCTGGGATGACATCATCGCGTTTTACCGGATGCACGACCGAGGCAACGTTCTGGTCACCTATGTTCGGGAAGAACGTGTGATCGAAGGCGAATACGCCTTGATCAGTTCGGACGCTTTGAACCGTCTCGGATACGATCCGATCAACTATACGATCGGG
>JAGYNT010000119.1 GCA_018399615.1 Acholeplasmataceae bacterium | reverse complement strand
TGCTATAAAAAGGTGACTAGATGAAAAAAGTGAGCGCATCTTCTTTTTTATTTTTGCTGTTGACAATCATGTCTTCTATGCTTTTTTTTGATGTCCAGGCTCAAGAAGTCGAAACGGATCCACGCATCACGATTGGACAAACAACGATTGAGCAAGGATCGGCCGCCTACCTTTCCGTACGCATGGATGCGGTTGAAGACATTTCCGCGTTGTCTTTATCTTTATACTATGATTCTGATTATCTTGATGTGACTTCAGCATATCATACCAGTCTGTTTTCCGGAGCTACCGTCAACTACAACTATGCTCAATCGGGGACCGTCAACTATCAGATGATTTCCGGAACAGAGTATACGGTTGACGGTGTTTTTCTGAATGTCTATTTTCGAATACGTACTGATGCACCGGTCGGTGACTATGCGATTCGAATTGCTGTTGAAGAAGCATATGACTCTGAATTGGAACCGATGAGTATTTCAGGTGTTCACGGCAGTATTCAAGTGACCGAAAGACCTGAGCAGACGAAACATATCTCATTTTACGACAATATAACCTCCGATAATCTGTATCAGGGCGACGATCTGACATATACCGTTTCCTCATACAGTCTGCAAGGAATGGCTGCTGCGACTTTTGAGATGCATTATGACGCAGAACATCTGGATTTGATTGATGTCACACTCTCGGAAAGTCTTCTTGTTGAAGGTGCTATCGCTTCTATCAATACGAATACAGATGGATATGTCATGATTTCATATGCGGCACTTGACGGAGTAAGCGGGCATCATCCGATCGTATCATTCGACTTCGAAGTAAAAGCCGACATGGACACCGATACAAACCTTCGATTCAAAGCCAAAACAATCTATGATGAAGATCTTGCGATTATGACATCAAATGATCTCAATCGCATCGTTGAACTGCTTGAAACACCGGTATCGGTTACGTATCCGAGTATGTATGTAACATCATATGAAGGCGATCTTCAACAGCAAATTGTCGTTCATGTCATGTTAGACAAGGAGAGCGAACTGGCTGCGGGTGATTTCAGCATATACTATGAACACTCGTCTCTTAACCTGACCGATGTGGAAATCGGTCAAGACGTTGCTTCAAATGGTGGAATTCTAATCTATGACGATCAATTCGATGGGGGTATTATTCGGTTCTCATACATCAATGAAAATGGAGTTGATGTTGAAGAAACACTTTTGACGCTGACATTCGAAGCGATTTCAACGGATGTACCCTTCGAAACCCTCGTATATATCAACCAACGAAGCACACCGGTAGATCGTAGTTTTGAACCCATACAACTCGAATACCCCGAATCTACGATCTCTCTAAAAAACCACTTCCATGTCAGATTTCTCGACTATGATGATACGGTTTTGCATGAAGATCACTATATCGAAGGCGATCTTCCCGCTGTTCCATCGGTTGTTGTGCGTGAAGGTACCTTGTTCGATGGGTGGGACCAGGAAATCGTAAACGTTGATCAGGATATTACATATGTGGCGACATACAGAATCGATATGAATGCTTTGACGTTTTCTCCTGAAACGATCGAGTACGATGGGACACCTCACCGACTGGAAGTCGATGGGCTTCCGATCGGTGCTCACGCCACATATGATGTTGTTGATGTCGTGAATGCCGGTGAGTACTTTATGACTTCCAGCATCTATCTGGATGATATCTTTCAAACAAACATGTATGCGATGCTGCGTGTCAATCCCAAATCCATTATGATTGAAATCTCCGATACCGAAATCACATACGGTGCCGATCCAGTGTATGCGTATGATGTTACCGGTGTGATTGAGGGCGATGACGCAGATATAAGTGTTTACTCGACTACGGGATATAATGTCGGGACACATACTCTAACAGCAACCACTGATAATCCAAACTACGTCGCAGATGTTGCATCAGGTCTTCTTGCTGTGTACAAAGCCACCTATGACCTATCGGCGATCACCTTTGAGGACCGAACCGTCGCCTATGACGGGAGCACCTTCTCGCTTTCGATCGAAGGCACGCTGCCGGAAGGCGTTACGGTGAA
>JAGYNT010000118.1 GCA_018399615.1 Acholeplasmataceae bacterium | reverse complement strand
AGAATGTCGATTCATCGGGACTCTCCGGCGTTCCACGATCTGTCGAGTGACGTCGAGATTCTCGAAACGGGGATCAAGGTCATCGACTTGCTGGCACCCTACATCAAGGGTGGAAAAATCGGTCTTTTCGGTGGTGCCGGTGTCGGCAAGACCGTCCTGATCCAGGAACTGATCCATACGATCGCCCAGGAAAAGGAAGGGATTTCCGTGTTCGCCGGTGTCGGTGAACGGACCCGTGAGGGGAACGACTTATACGAAGAAATGAAGGAATCCGGCGTTTTGGACAAGACGGCACTCGTTTTCGGTCAGATGAACGAGCCACCGGGAGCGCGTATGCGCGTCGGATTGACCGGACTGACCATGGCCGAACATTTCCGCGATGAAAAGAAGACCGATGTCCTTCTTTTCATCGACAACATTTTCCGATTCATCCAAGCCGGCAGTGAAGTGTCCGCCTTGCTCGGACGTATGCCTTCCGCCGTCGGCTATCAGCCGACCCTGGCAACCGAGATGGGACGTCTTCAGGAACGGATCACGTCGACGAAGAACGGATCGATCACGTCGATCCAGGCGATCTACGTACCCGCCGACGACTATACGGATCCCGCTCCGGCAACCGTCTTTTCACATCTGGATGCGACAACCAACCTGAGCCGCAAACTGACGGAAATCGGGATTTATCCGGCGGTCGACCCACTCGCATCGACTTCGCGAGCGCTCGCGCCGCATATCGTCGGAAAAGAGCATTATGACACCGCCAGGAAAGTCCAGCAGATGATCCAGCGCTACCATGAACTCCTCGACATCATCGCGATTCTCGGGATGGACGAACTGACCGATGAGGACAAGCTCATCGTTCACCGTGCCCGCAGGATCCAGGTTTTCCTGTCCCAGAACATGCACGTGGCCGAACAGTTCACCGGTGTTCCGGGTTCGTTCGTGCCTTTGCGGGAAACGATCCGCGGATTCAAGGAGATCATCGACGGCAAGCACGACGACTTGCCGGAAGAAGCGTTCTCCATGGTCGGTACGATCGATGATGCGCTTGAGAAGGCGAAGACGTTATGAAATTCAAAGTCCTGACCCAGATGGGAACCTCCTACGAGGATGAAATCGATTACGTCGTCATCCGAAACAAGGAAGGTGAAATGGCGATCATGAAGGATCACATTCCGATGGTCGTCCATATCGGCAAAGGCCATATCAAGCTCGTATCCGCGGAGTACGTCAACTATTTCGTTTTGGAACAGTCGGTTGTCGAATTCAAGGATGACAAGCTGACCGTCATGGCGCTGCAAGGCCAGATCGGCAAGACGCTCGAACGCGCCAAGGAAGCGTTCGAACGCGCGAAGAGCGAGCGTCTCGAACGGGTCAAGCAGGAGAACGTCGACTTTTCGAAACAGGAACGAGAACTCAAGGAAAACATTCGGAAAAGTCGTGCGGGTCAAGTATGAGAAGGACGTGTTCACATGTTCGAAGATCTGATCTATTTTTCATCGCTGCTCATCTTTTTCGCGATCAATCTGCGCATTCTTCGTGCGCTTCACATCGAGAACAAGTTTGAGAAAATGAAGATCTGGGAGATCAGGACGGCTTATTTTCTGATCGCTCTGGTCGTCGCACATCTGCTCGCCGAGATCATGGTGCACGTCTCCGGGATCTTGAATCCATGATAAAAAAAACGATTCTCACGCTTATTCTTTATTTCAGTGCGCTCTTCCTGATCGCCTGTGACAATACCGGTGACTTAGGTGACATCGCATCCGACATCCAGGATGATCTTCCCCGACGCATCAACGCCGACTTCGACCTTCCCCAATCGGATCAGGCGACGATCGAATGGCGCTTCGCGGGAGAGAGACTGGGTGACCGATTCGTCTACGAGTCGCCTTTTTTCGTTACCGATACCGAACTCGAAGCGACGATCATACGGGGTCTATCGAAGGAAACGGTCCGGTTTCCGATCACGCTTGTTCCACTCGAGTCGGCCGAAAACGACAACCGTATCGACATCGTGATCCCGATCACGCTCGATCAGCTCACGCGTGAGACGTATGTCGACGCCGAC
>JAGYNT010000117.1 GCA_018399615.1 Acholeplasmataceae bacterium | reverse complement strand
CCCGAACGGAACGATCCGGACGGCCGAGTATGGGTTCGATTCACTATTCAATCTATGCGAAAATGAAGAATATGAGGATTATAAAAAGCCTGATGACATCGTAGCATTTCTTGAAAATTCCGAAAGGGCGAACGAAACGTTGAAAAACAGCCCCAAACTCATATTAAGTAACGAATCGATTGACATGATCAGTATTACGAGCGTGGATCTATCCGCTTATGTGGAAGATGCGAGTATGAAATTCATAACCGGGGAATCAAACATCGATGAGGATTGGGACGTGTATCTGGATGAAATGGATGATCTCGGATATACAATCCTGGAAAACATATGGAATCATGCCTGGATCGATCAGAATGAATAGCGGAACTTATCAAGTATCGCATAAAAATCAGTCTTAAGACGAAAAAGATAAGGACAATGACTATGCCTGACTTGAATAAGAATAAAGAAAAGAAAAAAACCAGAGGCATCAATTTCCGTTCCAAGTATTTTGGTCTGGTTTTGGGCGTGTTTTTGATTGTTATGACATGTTTAATATGGGGATCCACCAGAGCGGATCATTTGGAACAGTTATTATCGAATGTCGAATCGATCACGGTCATTTATGCCAACAAAATCGAAAATCGAATCGATTATATCGAATTTGGTTTAAGTGAACTTGCTGAACACGGTCCTCCGGACACGCTTGAAGATCAAGAGAACTGGGACATGCGCACCGATTTTTACATAGGGAACCTATACGGTATTGAAAACATCGTCTGGCTGGACAGAGACATGATCATTCGTAGAGTCAACCCGGCAGAGAACAGTGATTATATCATGAATGGAAAAATCAATACAAGTCGGAATATTCCCTATTATACAAGTTTGGTTTTACCCGTCTATGATCAGAATATGATTGCCGGTTTCATTTTGTGTGACATCAATATGTCCAAGCTGATCTTATCGATCAATGATGAATTTGAAGGCGACTACATGATTCAAGTGTTCGATGGAATTCAGCTCCTGGTATCATCCGACAACTGGCAACAACCCAAAGTCGATGTTTCTGTCGATCGTGAAATTTCATTCAAGAGCAGAACCTATCGTTTTGTCTTGGCTCCGACAGAGGAAATCGTGACTCTCAGTACGCGTAATTCAGTCTGGATCGCGGTTTTCGGATTCTCCTTATCGGTTCTGGTTGCAGTGATCTGGTATGCGACAAGCATTTCGTCGATAAGATTGGAAGGGTTGGTTACCAAAAGAACCAAGGAATTGAACTACCTGACCAATCATGATTATCTGACGGATCTGTCGAACAGAAGATATTATTATGAACAATTCAAGAAACTCGATCAACCTACATATTATCCGATCGGGATCATGATGCTCGATGTGAATGGTCTGAAAATCATCAATGATGCGTTCGGTCACACGGTTGGAGACAGAGCGCTGAAGATGATGGGGAGTATTTTGGATGAAATATTCAAAGAAGCCGACGTTGTCGCAAGAATCGGTGGTGATGAGTTCGCGGTACTCTTGCCGAATGCATCACCTGAAAAACTGGAATATTACAAAGAAACGATCAAGGATGCGGTAAAAAGACATCAGATCAACAATATCGAATTGTCTCTTGCTATCGGATTTGAGTTGAAAAAAAGCATGGATGAAGATATCGATGACATCCTGAAAATCGCTGAAAACCACATGTATCGGCATAAAACAAGTGAAGGATCAAGCGTCCGAAACCGAGCCATCAGTGCGATTTTGAAAACACTGACCGACAAATACAGTGTTGAAAGAGAGCACTCGTATAGAGTCAGTCTTCTCTGCAGAGCGATCGGGCAACACTTGAATTTGCGAGAAGACGAGCTCAATGAACTCGAACAGGCCGGTCTGTTTCATGACATCGGAAAAATTTCGATTCCGGATGACATCCTGAACAAGCCGGATAAGCTTACGAAAGAAGAATATGAAATCATCAAGTCACATACCGAAGTCGGATATCAGATTCTCAAAGCTGCGGATGAATATTCAAGCTTGGCGATCCAGGCACTGCATCACCATGAACGATGGGATGGCAAAGGATACCCAGGTAGGTTGAAAGGCACGGATATTCCATT
>JAGYNT010000116.1 GCA_018399615.1 Acholeplasmataceae bacterium | reverse complement strand
AGGAAAGAAGTACCAAGATGCCGCGAAGCTCATCGATCGCACCAAGCGATATGACATCGAAGAAGCCGTTGAGCTCGTCAAGAAGACGTCGTTCGTCAAGTTCGACGCAACCGTAGAAGCCGCTTTCCGCTTGAACTTGGATCCAAGACAAGCCGAACAGAACCTTCGAGGCGCACTCGTTCTGCCTCACGGTACCGGCAAGGTTTCCCGTGTCGCCGTCGTCGCACAAGGCGAAAAGGCGAAAGAAGCCGAAGAAGCCGGAGCCGACCACGTCGGTGACGACGAACTGATTCAAAAGATTGCCGGAGGATGGTTCGATTTCGACGTCCTCGTCGCGACCCCGGACATGATGGGCAAACTCGGCAAGCTCGGTCGTATGCTCGGCCCCAAGGGCTTGATGCCGAACCCGAAAACCGGAACCGTCACGATGGACATCAAAAAGGCCGTTACCGAGATCAAGAACGGTAAGATCGAATACCGCGTCGACAAAGTCGGCAACATTCACGCTCCGATCGGCCGGATTTCGTTCAAGAACGAACAACTGATCGAGAACATGAAGGCGGTCTATCAATTGCTCATGCGTATCAAACCACAGACGATCAAGGGAACGTACATGAAGAACATCACGATGACTTCGAGTATGGCTCCGGGTATCCGTCTCGATGGTGAGTCGCTCAAAGCGACGGTAAAACAATAATCTGAATCAAAAGCCAAAGACAGTAGGTGCGAAAGCTTAATTCCCTACCGAGGTGTAACGTAAACATTCGTTCTCTCTTTTGTCTTCGGCAAGAGAGAGATTTTATTTGAAAAGGAGGCATTCCATGCAAAAATCAGTAATCGAACGCAAGGCGGAACTCGTCGAAGAGCTCAGTGAAAAGCTCAAGAACGCCGCCACAGTCGTTGCCTTCAACTATCCTGGTCTGACAGTCGATCAATTCACCAAGCTCAGAAACCAGTTACGCGAAGCGGATTGCGAGATCAAAGTTTACAAGAACAACATTTCACGAAGAGCGAGTATTGCTGCTGGATTCGATGCTTTGGCCGATGCATTCGTCGGACCGAAGGCGATCGCAATGAGCTCTGTCGATGTTGTCGCCCCCGCCAAAATCGTCTATGAATTCGCGAAGGAAAGCAAGATCATCACGATCGAAGCTGGCGTTATCGAAGGTAACGTCGCGAGCGTTGAAGAAATCAACGCACTCGCCCAATTACCATCACGCGAAGGCATGTTGACGCAGCTGGCAGTTGGTTTGTTGACCCCTGTACGCGAACTCGCGATCGGGCTCAACATGATTGAAAAATAATTTTAGGAGGAAATGAACATGGCAAAACTGACCAAAGAAGCATTTGTTGAAGCGCTCAAGGAAATGACGCTCTTGGAAATCAAGGAACTCGTTGACGGACTTAAGGAAGAATTCGGGATCGACCCGAGTGCGGTCGCCGCAGCTCCCGCTGCCGCAGCAGCCGAAGAAGAAGAACAAACGGAATTCGACGTCATCCTGAAGACATTCGGATCGAACAAGATCGCCGTCATCAAGATCGTACGCGAAGTTACCGGACTCGGCCTCGCCGACGCCAAGAAATTGACGGAAACACCGGACGCCGTCATCAAAGAACAGATCAAGAAGGAAGACGCCGACGCTTTGAAAGAACGCCTCTCCGAAGCTGGTGCAACTGTTGAAATTAAGTAACGACTGATTGTTTGCGGATGAACCTGAGACGGGGTCTCGGGTTTTTTCGCCGTATGAAGGGGGAAACATGAGCCACTATTTCAAGAACGATCCCAAGCTCGCCTCCGATTGCCGCATACACGAGATCCGAGTCAAGGACACCCTGCTCGGCTTTTCGACCGATCATGGTGTTTTCAGCAAGACGACCCTCGATCAGGGGAGTCGCTTTCTGCTCGAACGGATCACGATCGACGAGGATGTCGACACGGTGATCGACATGGGGTGCGGGTATGGCCCGATCGGTCTTTTTGTCGCCTATTGGAACCCGAAAGTCGACGTTCATCTCTATGATGTCAACGAGCGTGCGCTTGCACTCGCACAGAACAACATCCAACTGAACGGAATCGAAAACGCATCGGTTCAGGCAAGCGACCTTTTTCGTGACGTTTCCGTTCG
>JAGYNT010000115.1 GCA_018399615.1 Acholeplasmataceae bacterium | reverse complement strand
CACTCCCCGGATGGCCGATTATGCGGATCATGTGATTCTCGACTACGATCTTGATTTCGATGCTCTCGATTATCCGGATGAAACACCGGTTGATCTCGAGATGGGGTTTTCGAACAATGAGATCGAAGAACTCCTCGATCTGTCGACCTATGTCCAACCGGTCATGATTCAGAATATCACCATTTTTCTCGTCATCGATATCTTTTTGGGTGGGATCATCTACCAGTTGCTCAAAAAGAGACATGAGGATCAAAGAAAACAGGGAACAAGAAAGGGTGAGTCGTCGTGATCAGGTGTTACGTTACGCAAAAGGATACGCCATTCAAATTGAATGAAAAAGATCTTAGCCTCCAGTCGGACGATCTTCCGGTCGAAAAACATATTCGAATCGATCAGGGAATTACCGGACAGACGATACTCGGTTTCGGTGGAGCGTTCACCGAAGCGAGCGCATACAACCTTTCCCGTATCGATGAATCGATTCAAGATCGTGCGATCAAAGCCTATTTCGACCCCGAAGAGGGGTTGGGTTATACGCTTGGGCGCGTTTCGATTCATGGGTGTGATTTCAGTCTCGGAAGCTATCTCTATATCGATGATTACGACGATACGCTCGAATCCTTTTCAGTCGATCGCGATCTTCGGATCATCGACTTGATCAAACGGGCTTCAACATACGCGAAAACCGATATACGCATACTCGCATCCCCATGGACCCCCCCTTTTTGGATGAAAGACAATCATTCTCCCATCCGGGGTGGAAAACTGTTGCCCGCCTATGATCAAACATGGGCGAATTACTTCGTCAGGTTCATTCAGGCTTATGAAACGCACGGGATCGACATCTTCGCCGTAACCGTACAAAACGAACCTCAGGCCAGCCAGCGCTGGGATTCCTGTATCTACGATGATGACGACGAATTGAGATTCGTCAAGGTGCTCGGTCGAACGTTCGAACGTGAGAAACTGAAACAGAAGATCTACATATGGGATCACAACCGTGACGGCATGGTCGGCCGGGCGAAAGCGATCTATGGAGACCGTGAAGCGACGCGTTATGTCCACGGGACGGCCTTCCACTGGTATGAGAACGAACAGTTTATTGAAGTCGAAAAGCACAGAGCGCTTTTTCCGGACAAGCACTTGCTGTTCACGGAAGGGTGTCAGGAAAACGGTCCGCATTTCGGCGATTACTCGGTCGGTGAACGATACGGCAGGAACATGATCCGTGATTTGCAAAACGGAACGGAAGGATATATCGACTGGAATTTGTTTCTGGATGACACCGGAGGGCCGAATCATGTCAACAATCTCTGTTCGGCACCGATGATCATCAAGGTTTACAACGAAGAACTCGTCCATATGCCGGCCTACTACTATATCGGGCATTTTTCGAAGTTCATTCGTCCCGGGGCCGTACGGATCAAGACGGATCTCAGTCCGGACATGTTGTGCGTCGCTTTCAGAAATGTCGATCGAAGTATCGTCATCGTCTACATGAATGAAAGCGAAGAAGATCATGGCGTTCAACTCGAAGGCGCGATCGATTGGACGTTTCGGGCAGGAAAACGAAGTATTTCGACGATTGTCGTCAAGGACTAGGGAAAAAGCCGAGAACGACTCGGCTTTTTTTATGGACATGCGGATAAAGACTTTACATTTTTTTGAAATCGACTATAATAGTAGTAGGAAACCGATTTCCAGGGGTAGAACATGAAGGCACACAAAACAAAAAAAGTGTTGAATAACGACGGCTACTATTTTCCTTTGTTCAATGAACAAGGCCTGAAAGCATCGATCACGCCCTTTTTCGCCGGCGATCTCAAGATCGATCACGACCACTACGCCTTGAAACCGACGACCGAGGTCGACCTTTTCGACGGCTATGGCAGAAACGTGATTTTCGAAGTCGATCGTGTGCCGTTTTTTCTGAACGGACAGACCGAACGCCAACAGGATGATGAACTGACCTATGAAACCGGATTGCTCTATCAGCGTATCATTCGGAAGAACGAGCGTTTCACGCTCGATACGACGTCCTTCATTCCACTTGAGGCAAGCGTCGAATTGCACCGGATCACGTTTCGAAACAACCGTCGGACACCCCTTGAATTACGCGTGACGACTGCTGTCCCTCTCTATGCGAGAAGTGCCGAT
>JAGYNT010000114.1 GCA_018399615.1 Acholeplasmataceae bacterium | reverse complement strand
CTGTCATAGTTGTTTTCCACACCGAGACTATACCCATCAATCGTTCGCTTTCCCGGAGGAATCCGAAGGGCTGAACACTCGAGTTGTTCACAAGTCTCGACCTATGCGGCCTTACTGTCGGTCGTGACGTGACTGTTTGGTTCCACGCGTTGATTGCACGCACGCCATATTTCTTTTTTCGTAGGATGTCCCTGTCCGATTACTTTCGATAGGATCCGATCGTTTTCATCGATCAGGGCGAGCACGCATACCTGTTCATTGCTAATCCCTCGATACATCGATGGCGCACCACCCTTTTTCGCTTTTCTCGGTATACGCTTATGCTTCCAAGATCCCTTCATGATGAGTAGAAAGTATGTCTCATCCATTTCGATTTCACCGGATAAGAGATCGTCTTCCTGATAATCCTTGATGACTTCGATGACTTTGTGGCGCCACGCAAAGGCTGTTGTCGTTGATATGTCCAGTTCCTTGGCGATCTTCCTCAAAGAAAGACCATAGAGCATTAACCGGATGTATTGTTCCCACTGTTTGTAGGTTTTCTTGGTACGTCTGACAATCGAACGATCCGTATCGGACAACGTACGTCCTGTTGTTTTGTCCAAATACCTTTGCCTGACTCGATGTGTGCGTCCGTGCTTGACGACATTCTTATTGAGTTTTCTTTCTCTGAAGATAATCCGATGTAGGGCATCCGCCGCCTGATTGACTACGTTTTCGTCCAAGTTCATCCGATTCAAGAGAGCGTTATAATCATCTGCTGATTTCTTGAATCTGGGGGTTATTGTTCATGTTTGGGGCTCCTATGAAAAATTGATGCCCTTAAGCAACCAGTTTGAAGGACCCATTCTTATCACCAAACAAGAAATAGAGGTTAAGCTGGTTGTCATTATGCTGGCAACAAAGTATGTTTCAGAAAAATATGACTTATCTGAAAAAGGCAAATACATAAGAACCAACATTCGATCCATATCATGAATAACGGCAAGCCATGATAGGCATAACAAAAAAAGCCCTTTTTCCAATAGACTTTATGTGAGGATCTCGGCCAATTTGACATCTCTTCTCGGCGATTCCTTACCAGCCGAAGGCATTCGGACATCGTTCGGCTTTTTCACTTGAAGCGCCTCGTTTCTTGATCCTTCAAATCGAATAAAGGCCACCATGAATGGAAAACCGGCATTCAAAATCAGGAGAGACTTATTAAGGACAAAATCACAAGATAACCGAAGATTTCCTGGATTATGTCATTATGTTCTTGACAATATGAGTGTACTCATTATAAAATATAGACAATAACCGGCAATCAAGGTGTTCATGAGCATATCATCGGAACGAAGGTTTTTTTGATTTTCGTTATGCAAGAAAAGCCTTGTTTTTCGATGATTCAAACCAAACAGAGAGGTGTGTTTCTTATGATGCGCAGGATGTCAGGTCTATTGTTCTTCGTTCTCGTCCTTTTTTCGTTGGGGGCATGCAAGGATTCCGATCCGGTGCCGATCGTTTCAATCGACATCGAAGAAACAAGCATCGCCGAGTTCTATCATATGGATGACTTCGATCTCGGCCAGATCGAAGTCATACTTGAGCATGAGGACGGAAGCAGTACGCGCGTTCCCCTCGACGATAGCATGCTTACCGGCGATGATCTCGCTTTGCTCGAAACGACGGGCACCCATACGATTACCGTCTATCATGCCACGCATGAAATCACGGTTACGATCGTCATCATCGAAACGGGTGCGACCGAACAGACGATTCTCTTCGAAACCGGCGAGGGAACACCGATCGATCCGTTGATCGCCTATTCCGGGACATCGATCGATGCCCCACCGGACCCACAAAGAGAAGGCCATACCTTTCTCGGATGGTTTACGGACGAATCTTTCGAAACGCCTTTTCTTTTCGACGTCATGTCCGAAGATGGTCTCACGCTTTATGCCCAGTGGGAAATCAACACTTATCTCGTGACCTTCTATGACAGCGACGAAGAAACAATTCTCGGTACGTCTACGGTAAACTATGGAGAAAGCGCCGTCGCTCCCGAAGATCCGACAAAGGAAGAGGACGAAGAGTTCATCTATGTCTTCAACGGCTGGGACAAGGACTTTTCCGATGTGCGCGAAAATATGGATGTGTTCGCGACCTACGTGACACCGACCGTGTCCTATACGGTCAACTTCTGGAACTATGACGGAACACTCATGAAAGAA
>JAGYNT010000113.1 GCA_018399615.1 Acholeplasmataceae bacterium | reverse complement strand
GCGATATTTCTTGTTGAGTCTTCGGATCTCATCGTCATCGACGAAAATGATTTCAAACGACGACGTATCCGAAACACTCTTGAACAGTCTCTTCATGAGCCGTTTGACGTGACCGTTTTTTTGTCCGGTCTGATCGTGGACGTTAACTTTCATGTTTCTCATACCGTTCCAGAATCCGTTGAACGAGCGGATGTCTGATGACATCGATCTTACCGAAAGTGACGAACCCCACGTCATCCATATCCTGAAGAATGGCGAGCACCTGTCGCAATGCCGGCACACTCCCCCTCAGATCGGTTTGCGAGGGATCCCCGGTAATGACCATCTTCGAAGCGAAACCGAGACGCGTCAGAAACATCTTCATCTGCGCTTCCGTCGTATTCTGGGCTTCATCGAGGATGACGAAGGCATTCTCGAGCGTCCGTCCTCTCATATAGGCCAAAGGTGCGATCTCGATGACTTTCTTTTCCAGAAGCGCGTTCGTCGACTCGGTCCCCATCATCTCATAGAGCGCATCGTAAAGCGGAACGAGATAGGGGTCGATCTTTTCCTTGAGGTCGCCCGGCAAAAAGCCGAGACTTTCTCCCGCTTCGACGACCGGTCTTGTCAGAATGAGCTTTTTCGTTTTATTGCTTTTCAGAGCGGCAACCGCCATCGCCACGGCGAGATAGGTCTTCCCGGTCCCGGCGGGACCGACACCGAAGGTCAGGTCGTAGTGACTTATGGCTTCGATATAGCGCTTCTGATTGAAGGTTTTCGGATAGATCGCTTTCCCGAAATCATTGATCAGAATCCGGTTCCGATTCCGATAGAGCTCGAGGACGCCTTCAAGCTGGTTTCGCTCGGCGAGCTTGATGACATACATGATGTCACGCTCGGAGAGTTGGACTTTGCTTTCGGCGAGTTCGATCAGAACATGAAAAACAGCCTCCAAGAGCGAAAGCATCTCTTCCGGTGCATCGGTATGGATCTCGGAGCCCCTGATATCGACGCGGCACCCGAGATATTGTTTGAAAACCAACAGATTTCGATCCTGTACGCCGACGAGTCGTGCGATCGCCGGAGCGTGACTGATCGTGTGATTCAATTTCATTCGATCTCTCCTTGCTCCTACACTCTTATTATACCACATGTTTTTCGCTTGCTTAAACCTTGTATCCCCTCGAATATGATAAAATCAATTGCAAAAAAAGATAGAAAAGACCGGCATTTGAACAAAATGTCCGACCTTACCTCCGTATGGCAAAAAAGCACCCGAATCGGGTGCTTGTCATCCATGCTATTTTTTCTTTCGTGCTGCGCGTTGTTCCATCTTTTTTCTAACACTCGGTTTCACGTAAAATTTCTTATCCTTCGCGTCTCTGAGGACTCCCGACTTGGAAACATCACGTTTAAAACGCTTGATTAGATCTTCAGTCGACTCATTTTTTCGAGCTTCTGTTTTTGGCATGGTCTGCCCTCCTTTCGCGCTTGGATTTCCTGATTGAAACGGATCTTTCATGACCGATCACATCGCGTGTGCTCGATCCGATAAAAAAGTGTTTCAAAACGAAACACTTCCATTCTTTCGTTTTCTATCGCGGCAAATTGTTTGAAAGCACGACGGATACGACCAAAACGACAGCGACGACAATCGTCGCACGCATCAGGAACAGGTCCAATCCTCGTGTTTTCTGGTTCTTGAATAAATCCGATTTTTCACCGCTGAATGCGGACCCGATATCGTCCTGTGAGCTTTGCAGCATCACGAGTGCGAGCATCAAGGCACCGGCAGTAATCGCTATATAGTCAACCCAGATCATATGCATCCTCCTAAAAAACTCAATTCATTATAACAACTTTAAGTGAGTTTGTCAATGATTAATCCTTGTTAAATCACGCATAAACCGGTCCTTGTCCCCTTCATTATCTTACGGAAACGTGGGATCTCAACTCAAAGCGAAGTCCAAGTCCGAGCAGTTCTGAGAAACTGTGCGAAAAGCAAAAGAACTCCTTATCGAAATAAGGTCATCTCATGGTCATCATACCAACTCGATCACCCTTCAATCAGAGAATAAAAAATTGACAAAACTTAGGCTCTGGCTTATCCTATACGCATATGGATACGTGACAATGAACAAGCATACAATGATATCTCACGAGGTTAACTTATGAAAAACGTGACTTACCATGAAATCACATGTGACCAAGCCCTCAACAAACTCAAACGAAAAATCCCCTACT
>JAGYNT010000112.1 GCA_018399615.1 Acholeplasmataceae bacterium | reverse complement strand
TTACTACAAAGATGAAGACGATGTTAACTGTTGGTGATCGTATCGACGTCGTGGCCCACGACCTCGACTACCAGGGCCAGGGTGTCGCGCGTTTCGAAGGTTACGTTCTTTTCGTACCCGGACTTCTTCCTGGAGAAGAAGCTTTGGTTCAGGTAGGACGAATCAAGAAACGTTTCGGGATCGCTCATGTCGTATCCTTACGCAAGCTCAGTGGGTTACGCTCACGGCACTTGCTGGCTTTGGGGAGTGCGAATCTCGTGCACCTCGATGTCAAAGCTCAGTGTGAGTGGCAGAAGGAAACGACGGTTGAAACATTACAGAAGATTGCTGGTATTCGCCAGCACGTCAAGGAAATTTTATGCACGAAGCGCGTTTTCAACTATCGGAACAAGGTCGTGTTTCATGTCCTTGACAAGCGCTTTTTGACGCTTGGTTTATTTGCCAGTACGACCAACAGGCTCGTGCCTGTCCGTAATTTTCTTTTGGCGAGCAACAAAGCGAATGAAGTGCTCGAGCGCGTGAGCACGAGTAAACTCGAGGTCCCCGACCTCGTGCATTTCGTCATGCGTACCAATCCCAAAGATGAAGTGCTTATTACGCTCGTTACGAAAAAGCGGGATTCAAAGGGACTCGACGAGCTCGTCGAATATCTGAAAAAGATCGAAGGCGTTGTCGGGATTACCCACAACATCAAAGATGAAGACAAAAAGATTCTCGGACCGAAGTCGAATGTTCTTTTCGGGTATAACAGGATCGAGATGCCTCTTAGAGATTTCTTCGTTGAAATCGATGACCGTTCGTTCTTTCAGGTCAATGAAGAGGTTTCCGAGATCGTGTTCGCAGAAATCGAAAAGCGTATCGAACCGGATTCGCGGGTGATCGATGCCTATAGCGGAATCGGATCGATCGGGTTTTATCTCGCGCGCGGCATGAAGCGTATGACCATGATCGAGACGAATGAAAGAAACATCGCGATGGCGAAAACGATTCTCTCGAAACAGGGTTTCAAAAATGTCGATATTATTGAAAAGGATGTCAATCAGGCGAAATTGCCCGATCATGACGTCTTGATCGTCGATCCGCCGAGACACGGGTTGTCCGAACGCTTCATCAGCCGGATCCTTTCAGAGCCCTCGAATCGGATCTTTTATCTATCCTGTGATGCCAAGTCGCTTTCCCGTGATCTTGTGAAACTGAAGACCGTTTATCGGATCGAGGAGGTTATCCCGATTCGCATGTTCCCGCAGACATCTTCGATCGAGACGCTCGTCGTTCTCGGGAAAAAGGAAGTGATCGTTTGATCAGGTCCTATGCGGGTAAGGCGGTCATCACGCTCTTTCTGATTGGAGTCATGTTGAGCGTCTTGCTTATCAAGATCGATTTATGGTCGAAGATCATTTTGGGTGTGAGTTCGTTATTTCTTGTTTCGGGTCTTATTCACGTATTTTTGTTTGAAGACTTAAAGCAGGAAAAAAAGACGTTCCGTCCGTTTCGGATTGAAAGTCTTTTTCTTGTTTTCGGTATGCTTGTCACATACGCGATGAGTATGATTTTCGGTGTTGATGCCGTGATCGCTTCGGCAATGATCGGTGTTCTTGCCTATGTCTTTTTGAAAGATCACGCGACAGCGGTTTATTGTGGGTCTTTTGCAGGTATGACGGCATCCGCTCTGATCGAACCGGTCATGATGGTTGGGGTTGTTGTATTGCTCATAATCGTTTATGAACTGACGAAGGATATGTTGAAAGGATTCGGAGGAAAACTCGGAACGATTGGTATGGTCGCGACCTTCTCGACGGTCGTTCTTTTAAACCGGGATTTTCTTCTCGTTACTTTACCGCAGTACGACGTCATGGTTTTGATCGTGATTGCCTTATTCGGAGCTGTTATTTCTTATGTCCTTCAACATCGGTTCAAACAAAATGCGGTCTTCGCTTCCGCGGGACCGAGTCTTCTGTTCGCGCTCGTATCGATTCCTTTGTTTTCGCTTGGAGCTTTTTATAGTGCCGTGTTCTTTTCGGCCAGTTTCATCGGCATGTCCGATCGAACGAGGCTCAAAAACGTTTACTGGGTCATTTTGACCGGATTGGTTTTGGGAATTCTTTATGACTTGATGACGCCCCTTTTCAATGGTGCGGGTGGTAAACTCGGGACGCTCGCGCTTCTATCCGCTTTAATCGTTTTCGGTTTCGAGAAGGTCGTTACACGGATCTTCGTTCGTTCAAAAGAGTAGGAATTGTTCCGTTTTGAAAAAGTGATCCGG
>JAGYNT010000111.1 GCA_018399615.1 Acholeplasmataceae bacterium | reverse complement strand
GATAGCATCACCAAGGACTAGTTCACCGAATCGCGGATCATAAAAGCATGGAGATATCCTGTCAAAACAGGATGGGCAATGTGTCGAAAGGTACATTGCTCTTTTTGATTCGATGAAGTGAACGAGACAAAAAAAGGGTCGCCTTTCGGCAACCCCCTGATGTCCTGCTTAGCGTAGGGTGTAATTGAGCATCCAGATGTGTTTCTCAAAGCTTGCGAGCGTCGTGATGATGAGATCCGCAGTCTGTTCGTCGTCGACTTCCTGAGCGGCCTGAAGGGCGTCCTTGAGTTCCTTGACGAGAAGAACGAAGTCATCGCGAATCGCCTTGACCATATCCTCGGTCTTTTCTTTGCCGGTCGCTTCCTGAATCGAAGCTTTGGCGAGGTAATCCTTGAGCGTCGATGATGGCGTTCCGCCGATCATGAGCATACGTTCTGCGAATTCATCGTAGAGCTCGTTGATTTCGTCATACATTTCCTCGAATTTCACGTGTAACGCATAGAAATTCGGGCCTGTTACGAACCAGTGAAAATGGTGTAACTTCGTAAAAAATACGCTGAGATTGGCAACTTGCTTGTCGAGTGCTTGATAGAGTTTTTCCATAATGATATCATTCCTTTCTTTTATCTTACACTTATATTATACTAAATTTTGAACGTTTAAGCAAACGTATCGCTCATATGCCATGACGCGTTTTTGCGTCATTTGTGTAGTAAAAGCCCATAAAGTGTGATATGATATTTAAGCAGGTGATAGCATGTTTGACAGACTCGATCTCATTGAAAAGAGATATCAGGAAATACAGGATCACGTGGCTTCGGGGAAACTCGAAATCAAGGAGATGACCGAACTGCTCAAAGAATCCAGCAGCATCCAGGAAACGGTTGAGACATATCGTTTTTTTAAGGCGAAGCGAAGCGAATACCGGGATCTTGAAACCATGATCGAATCGGAGACCGATCAGGATCTGATCGATATGGCCCAAAGCGAAATGGCGAAGCTCGAAGAAACGCTCGAAAGAACCGAGGAGAAGCTCAAGGTTCTGTTGTTGCCGAAGGATCCGAATGACGAAAAGAACGTCATCATGGAGATCAAGGGTGCCGCCGGGGGCGATGAAGGCAATATTTTCGCCGGGGACCTCTTCAAGATGTACGGGAAATACGCGGAAACCCGCAACTGGTCGATCGAAGTGTTGAACGCCATGGACGGTTCGATGGGCGGTTATACGTCAATCGAGTTCATGGTCTCGGGGAAATCCGTTTACTCGAGTCTCAAATACGAATCGGGCACGCACCGCGTGCAACGCGTACCGGAAACCGAATCCCAGGGACGGATCCATACGTCGACGGCGACCGTTCTCGTCATGCCTGAAGCGGAAGAGATCGAAGTCGACGTCAAGTGGGAAGACATTCGTTTCGACACGTTCAACTCGAGCGGACCCGGCGGACAATCGGTCAACACGACGAAATCGGCGGTCCGTCTGACGCACATTCCCACGAATATCGCCGTCGCCTGTCAGGAAGGCAAAAGCCAACACGAAAACCGCGACAAGGCGCTTCGTCTGCTCAAGGCGCGCGTCTATGACCGCTTTCTTCAGGAACAGCTCGAGAAAGAAGGCGAGGAACGCAAGTCGCTCGTCGGACGCGGTGAACGAAGCGAAAAGATCAGAACCTACAATTATCCGCAGAACAGAGTCACGGATCATCGAATCGGTTTGACGTTGAACCGTCTGGACGTCATCATGGAAGGCAAACTCGAACTCGTGCTCGAACCGTTGTTGAACGAGTTCATGAAACGCGCACTGACCGGAGAGAAGACGTGACCTATCGAGCACTCTTGAAAAGAGCCTTCAAACGGATTAATCGACCGGATCAGGAAGAAGAAGCGATCAAACTGCTGTTGATGTCGGTATCGAACCGGAGCCCGAGTGCTTTCTATCTCGCGATCGACGACGACGTCGATCCCGGGATCGAAGAGACGTTTCAAAAGAAGCTTTCCCGGTATCTCGAGGAAGACATCCCCGTCCAGCATCTGATCGGACATGCCTATTTCTTCGGATACCCCTTCATCGTCAATGAAGACGTCCTCATTCCGAGACCGGAAACCGAACAGCTCGTCGAACACGTGCTCGGTTATGCCGATCACGACTTCGAAGGACAGAACATCGATGTTCTCGACCTCGGAACGGGAAGCGGATGCATCGGACTTACGCTCGCGCTCGAAGCGCCCGACATGTCGGTCACGATGACAGACATCAGTGAAAAAGCGCTGATCGTCGCGAGAAAGA
>JAGYNT010000110.1 GCA_018399615.1 Acholeplasmataceae bacterium | reverse complement strand
CAAAAGCGGTATCCGTCCGATTTCTTTCAGATACATCCGGACCGAATCGTCGATCGTGGTCGACGATGGGATCGGATCGATCTTGACGATTTTCTCTTCTTCGACTTCCAGGCCGGACAAAGACAAAGCATCGGGTTCGACTTCTTCGTCTTCTTCGATTTTTGCGTCCTCATCGATCGGAATGCGATCGATGTCCCGGTCGAGCAGCATGTGCGCGATCTGATGATAGAGCCCATGATCCCCGGTCTTATGCTTCGGGGCATCCTTCACATAGACGAACGTGTCCTTACCCGCTTTTTTCACGGTTGACGTGATCTCTTTATCCTTATCCATACGTGATTCCCCCTATTTTTTGATTTCTCCCCTTAAAACGTCGCGTTCCTTGACGTAACCCTCGGCGTGATCGGGATCTTCCCGGATCTTTTTGTTGAGGTAGTCGATCCGTCTTTTCATGTTCGCCTGTTTGATCGTCTCGACATAACCATCGACTTCGGATTCATCGGTGTCCTGAGTCCACCGGTAAAAAGTATTCTGTTTGACCTTTTCTTCAAAATAGGTCCGTTCTTCCTCACCAAGCGTCTTGATGAACGCTTCTTCATCAAACGTGTCGTGCTTGACATAGAAGGACTCGATTCTCATACGCAAGGCTGCTGCGATATGATCGGCGTAGTCCGTCGTCTTGAGCTTCTTCTGCACGCTCAATGCCGTATCTTTCGAATGGATCATCATCAGGATCACGTAGAGTTCCGCTTTGATGTAGCGATTGACGACCCCTTTTTGCACGGTCTTTTTCGGCGGAATTTCACGAGGCTTTCGGGAAACGGCGATGTCCTCGACATCGAGGTTCAAATCGCGTGCGAGCTTCTTCCGGTAGAAATCCCTGACCGACAGGTCGGCATAGCGGATCATCTTCTGAACCCGATCCCGGAACGTCTTTCGGTCATTGGCGTTATCGAGGTCGCTCTCGTGCTTGTAATAGCCGTAACGAAAGGCATATCCGTCTTTCGTATGTTCCCCGAAGCGCGCCTCGTAAACCTCGGGCCCGTAGGCCTTGATGAAGTCGTCGGGATCCATCTTTTCCGGGATCTCGAGCACTTCCGTCCTGAGCTTCGCCTGATCGAGCATCGTGATCGCCTGATCGGTGGCCTTGAGTCCGGCATCATCGCCGTCATAGGCGATCACGATCGAGTCGGTCACGCTTTTGATCAGACGTGCCTGGTTCTTCGTCAGCGCGGTCCCCATCGTCGCGATCCCGTGTCTGATGCCGGCGACATAGGAACTGATGACATCGAAGAACCCTTCATAGAGCACGACCTGTCCGTTCTTTCGGATCTCGGAGAGCGCTTCATGGAAGTGGTAGAGCAACAACCCCTTCTTGAAGATGACCGTTTCGGGACTGTTGATGTACTTGGCCCGATCCTTGGCGGAAAGCGTCCTCCCGCTGAATCCGACGACGTGCCCTTTCGGGTCGGTGATCGGAAAGATGACGCGATCTGCGAAAAGGTCGTAATACTTCCCGTCATCGCCTTGCTTGACCAGACCGAGGGCGATCATGTCGCTGACGGCATAGCCCTTGTCCTTGAGCATCCGGTAAAGCGCGTCGCCTCTCGTGGCGTACCCGATCTGAAAGTGATCGATGAGCTCGCCCCGGACTTCCCTTTTCGATAAATAGTCGAGCGCTTTTTCTCCTCCCTCGCTGTTCTTGAGGTTGTACTGATAAAAGATCGAAGCGTCATGCATGAGCAGATAGAACTTTTCGTTCGGATCCTTCTTTACGTCAACGCCCTTGACCTCGATCCCGGCCCGGGATGCGAGTTCAAGCGCCGCTTCGTTGAACGAGATGTTTTTGATCTTCCTGAGGAACGTGATCGGCTGACCGCCTTCCTTGCAGGTCATGCACATGGCGATGTTCTTTTCCGGTGAAACCGAAAAACTCGGGTTCGTGTCATCGTGAAAGGGACAGAGCCCCTTATAGTTCTTCCCCGCTTTTTCGAGTTCGATATATTCGCTCACGAGTTGTACGATGTCGGTTTTTTCGTTGATTTCCCGTATGAGTTTGTCTTCGATGATCCTCACCCTCTTTTGACGCTAAAAGGCGATCTCCCGTTCGATGTGGGCCTTCAGGTCACTGATCCTGACCCGGATCTGTTCCATCGTGTCCCTGTTTCTGACCGTGACCGTATCGTCTTCCATCGTATCCGGATCGATCGTCACGCACAGATACGTGCCGACGGCATCCTGCCGACGGTAACGCTTGCCGATGTTCTGGGTGTCGTCATAGGTCGCGTCGACGTATTTGGAGATTTCCCGATATACTTCCATGGCCTTGTCTTTGTGTTGTTTTTTGATCAGCGGCAAAACCGCGACCTTGTAAGGTGCAAGCGCCGGATGAAGTCTGAGCACCTGTCTCGTATCACCGGTCTCGAGCGTCTCTGAGTCATAGGCGGAAAACAGAAAAGCCAGAACG
>JAGYNT010000011.1 GCA_018399615.1 Acholeplasmataceae bacterium | reverse complement strand
TTGGAGCATGCCTGTATTGGAACCGAAATTCAAACGTGTCGAAATCGATCACAAGCGGTTCATCGAATTCGAGGTCTTGCAAATAGTCTTTCATGGCATCCCTCGTGTATGCATACGGATAGTCGATCATGATGACGGCGTTTTCGAGTTGTGTTTCGGACTTGACCTCTCGGACGTGAAAGATGAGACGATCACCCAGATCGGTGTTCACGTAGGAAACGGACAGCCAGGCCTGTTCACACCGATTGACATGACGGGCTTTTTCAAGTTGTTTTTCCATATCTTGCGTCAGGTGGGAAAAGCGCACGTTCTCATAATTCGGATCGATTCTGGCGGATGCGTATACGTCGAGCACCTCGACGTCATACGTGATTCTGATTGTTTCGATCAGATCGACACCGATGGCTTCCCCCTGACAGGAAACAAGCGATAACGCCAATCCGAACATCAGCCATAAACTGATCCATGTCTTAATTGTCATAGGAATCTCCATTCGTTTTTCATTTGATCAACACGATGCGTTCAACAGATTTATTTTACAGGGAGTTTCCTCGGAAAACAAGATGGTTTCGATCGATTTATTCGAGGATCGGAAAGATTTCAATCATAAGAGAGACATGCTATAATATGGACAGAACCAAAACGATCGCGACCAAGAAAAAAAGGAGAACGACCATGTCCAAAGCATATATCATCGAAGGCTTGCCGGGAAGCGGGAAATCGACCTATTCAAGACGACTTGAAACATATCTTAAGTCCACGGGAAAACGCGTCAAACGCTACAGTGAAGGAGATCTCCATCCGGTCGATCTCGCATGGATCGCGGTTACGGACGAGAGAACGTTCAATCAGCTGTGCGCGTCGTTTTCGGGCCAGAAGGAAGAAATCCTTTCGAACACGAAACGAGTCGGTGACCGGTACTATACCGCCTACACCAAGATCGGCCTATCGGATGCCAACCACAATCCGCATCAGGCGTTTGCCGCATACAGTATGTACAAGACCAGGGATTTGAAGACGTTCTTCGACGCACACGTGAACTTGTGGGAAACCTTTGGAAAAACGTATCAACCGGATACGACCTACGTCTTCGAGTGCGTATTCCTGCAAAACCACATCAATCAGCTGATCGCTTGCTTCAATGTGGACTTCGAAGAGATGGTCTCTTATTTCGATACGCTGATCAAGACGATCGATCGTCTTGATCCGGTCATTCTCTATATCGACCAAACACACATCGAGAAAACCTTGCAAAGGCTCGTCGAAGAACGACGAAGTCCGGATCATGCCTTGTACAAGGACTGGATCGATCAGGTTCTGGACTACATGGAAACACTGCCTTACGCCAAAGAACTCGACTACCTGGGATACGACGGACTGATCCGCTATTTCAAGGATCGGCGAAAACATGAACTCGCCGTTTTGGACCAAATCGGCTGCAGGCACCACGTCATACCGCTCGATGACGACTATGAGGCCGTATTCGAAAAAATGAAAGCTTTGATCGACATCGATGAGTGTTGAAGTCGACCTGAGTGTTCGAAAAGGGCTTCTTTCTTGCCGTCAAAGACGAGACGTCCTTCTTTCAGGACGATGATCCGCTTGGCGTGTTCGGCCACAAGGTCCATGTCGTGCGAGATCAGGATGATCGTTTTCCCATGTTTCTCATGGAGCTCGTTGAAAATCGCCATGAGATCGTTTCGACCTTTCGGATCGAGTCCTCGGGTCGGTTCGTCGAGAACCAGAATCTCCGGTTCCATGGCGAGAATACCGGCAACGGCGACACGACGCATCTGTCCGCCGGAAATACGGAAAGGCGATTGCTCGAAGAGCGACTCGTCGATCCCGACGATCGCCGCCGCGCGTTTCGCTTTCTCGAGTGCTTCCGCTTCCGTGAATTTGAAATTTTTCGGGCCGAACATGATATCCTTGATGATCGTCTCTTCAAAAAGCTGGTATTCCGGAAACTGAAAAACGAGGCCGACTTTCTGCCTCAGGTAATTGATCTTTTCCTTGCGTTTGGGTGGTAGGCTGTGACCGAATACGATCACGTTTCCCGTTGTCGGCAGAAGGAGCGCGTTCATATGCTGAACGAGCGTTGATTTCCCCGAACCCGTATGACCGACGATCGCGATGAACTCATCCTTGGCGGAAATCTCCAGGTCGATGTTTTCCAGAGCGTCATAGCTCGTCTTGATCCCGGGATAGCTATAGCCTACGTCTTTAAATTGTATGCCCATAGTGCCTCCGTAATCCGGTCGCTCATCGTTTCGTCACGCGAAACGGCATTGTAAAGCTTGATCTCAAAGGGGAGTTCGAGGTTCGATGACCGAAGCAGGTCCTCCTCCTTGAACACATCCTTCGGTGTCCCGGACAAAATGAGTTTGCCGTCCTTGAGGACCATCAGGTGATCGCTCAGGGACGCGAACGACAAATCATGCGTAATGGTGATGATCGTCTTGCCGTATTGCCGGTTCAGCATGCGAATCAAAGCGATGATCTCTCTCGTCCCTTCGGGATCGAGCATCGAAGTCGCCTCATCGAGTATGAGTATGTCCTGTTCCATTGCCAGAGCTCCGGCAATCGCGACCCGCTGTTTCTGGCCGCCCGATAGCTGATGCGGTTCCTTGTTCAGATAATCCTGCATCTCGACCAATTTGGCATAGTGTTCGACTTTCAGAACCATATCGTCATGCGGCATGCACTGGTTCTCGAGCCCGAAGGCGATGTCGTGACGGACCGTGACGCCGACGAACTGATTATCCGGATTCTGAAAAACGATCCCGATCTTCTTTCGGATCTTTTCGAGATTCTCATCATCGAGCGACATGCCGCCAATGAAAATCTCTCCCCGATCGGCAACCAGAAGACCGACGATCAGCTTGGCGAGCGTCGATTTCCCCGATCCGTTATGGCCTAAAATCGATACCCAAGTTCCCTTGGATACCGCAAGATTTATGTCGCTCAAGGCCTCATCCTGGCCATTGTAGGAAAAGCTCAAGTTTTTGACTTCGATCATTTCAAACACCTTCATTTCATACAAACGTATTATATCACAGGACGACGTATTTCGCACTCGAACCGTTCTCAATGTGAGACAAAGAACCGAATTGCGGGATAGGACTGCCTCACATGATTTCGTTTCGAGTTAAATCAATAGAAAAACCGCAACAAAACCGCTATAATGGTTTTAGATGTCGAGGTGAACATGATATGATCATTCATTTGAACAGTACCAATTTCAAATCCGAAGTTCTAAAGAGCGATCTTCCCGTTTTGGTCGACTTCTGGGCCGACTGGTGCGGTCCCTGTCATCGGTTGACACCGATTCTCGAGGACCTCGCCCGGGAAGTCGAAGGCAAGGCGAAGATCGCCAAACTCGACGTTGACGCCGAAGAAGCGATCGCCGACGAATACCGAATCATGAGTATGCCGACGCTCGTCGTTTTCGACAAGGGCGAAATCAAGGACACGATGATCGGACTCAAATCGAAGGATGCGCTCAAGAGCGCGCTCGGATTATGAAACGTATCGTAATCATCGGTTATGGCCCGGCGGGAATCAGTGCCGCCATCTATCTGAAGCGTTCGGGTTTCAACCCGTTCGTCATCGGCAAGGACTACGGCGCCCTCGAAAACTATCCGAAACCGATCGACAACTATTACGGTCTGACCGCTCCGAAAACCGGCAAGGAACTGATTGAAAGCGGAATCGAACAGGCAAAAAGACTCGGGATCGAGGTTGTTACCGATACGGTGATCGCCCTTGATGAGAAAGATGGGATTTTTGAAATCGAAACGCTTTTCCATACGTATCGGGCGAATGCCGTTCTTCTGGCAACCGGCAAACAACGGACGACGTTGGATATCCCCGGTTTCAAGACCTTTCGCGGAAAAGGCATCAGCCTTTGTGCGACCTGCGACGGCTATTTCTACAGGAAGAAACGGATCGGACTGATCGGATACGGGGCATATATGAAACGGGAACTCGAGTACTTGCGTCGTCTAACCGACAAGATTACCGTTTTCACCCATGGTCATGATCTTGAAAATGATACCGATGTTCCCGTCGTAAGGGATAAAATCCGCACGCTTTGAAGGCGAAGACCGGATCCGAACGATCATAACCGAATCTTCATCTTCCCACGATGTCGATGGCGTCTTCATCGCACTTGGCGCTCCCAGTACGCGTCGAGTTCGCCACACGGCTCGGACTGATCACCGAAAATGAACGAATTCGCGTAAACAAGGATTATCCGACGAATATCGACGGATTGTTCGCCGCAGGCGATATGATCGGTGGGGACGACTGCAAATCGCCAAAAGCGGTTTGTGACGGCATGAACGCGGCGGATGCGATTATCAGATATCTTCGATGAATCTCGAAAAATGAACAAAGGGGCTCGCGCTTGGTGGCCCCTTTCTTTCGTACTGAATCACTCGATGCTCATGGTCCAAGCGACCTGTCTCGAAAGGCTCTTGTCCCATAGCCTTAAAGATCTCTTGAGAACGACACGTCGCACGATGATCTCTGCGAAATCATAATCAGGTCATAAAACCAACCTCTTTCAATTCGGACGGTTTTCATTGTGCAACTTCGGATTCTCTAAAATGTATTCCCCGATTTTCAAGTATACACGTAAATGACTTGGTTGACATCAACGACGTCGATCAACCCGTGAATCTCATGTTTCGTATTCTGTAGTTGATGAATGCTCCCAAAGACGACGAGCCCGACTGCATTGCCATGCCGATGAACTCGAGATACGTACAGAAGCGTCACCAGCAGAGACCGCATGCAATCTCGATTGATCGCGATAACCGCCTCTTCGCCGTCGTTTTTCTGTTGATTCGCCTGAATTTCCATCAGAATAATCGCGACCAGCACACACAAAGGACAAGCGCGATGATGAGATTGCCGATGTACAAATACTGATTTGAGCCCAAAGCCTCGATCCGTAATCGGCACACGGGAGCCATCGTTTCATGGGTAGTTGAATCCACTTGGCGAAATGGACAGAATGACGACCGTTTGAACAAGACGATCTGAATGACTCGATCCATGATCAGAGTTTTGGTGTCGTCGACTTTGTGCCAAGTAGTCGCGGATCGGTTTTTCGATCGTTTTCACGGTGCCCTTTTCAAATGGTTTTGAGATCGGCCGACTCGAGCAATTCAGAAACTTCTCGAACCACCGAGTTGACAAAGTTTCAATATGGCTTTGAAGCGCTTTTCACGGTCCGTCATCTTGATGTGATCCAATACTGGAAGGCGACGACTTGTGCGAGCGTTAATCGATATAATAGAACGGTGCTCCCGAAAATGTGTCCCTGACGCAGAACGTACCCTTTTCCATGAAAGCGTCATCGCCGTAATCCTTGTGGAAGATACTTCTTTCAAGTCTGCGCCAAAGGCTCTTCCGCTTTCATCCGGTGTCATACCCGGTTTTCGTAGATATGGTGCTGGAACTCATCGACCAAGACGCCGTAGGGAAGGAAACGAAATCGCACCGGCAAGATGGTTGAACTTTGTTGGCGGTATCTTCAAAAAGAACTGTCGATCCCAGCCAAAAATTCCATGCTCATCGAATGGTTCGGCCAATCGTCGGGAACCGGTAGTTGGGAATGTGATGACGCTGCTGAACACCTGAAAAGCATGTCCCGCTTCGTGTGTCAGAACGTCCACGTCGTGAGACGTTCCGTTGAAATCGCGAAAATGAACGGTGCTTCATACTTTGGAATATACGTACAGTAATCCCTCCACCCTGTTTTCCGGGTTTACGCTGTCGAGTTCGAGAAGGTCGTGTTCGAGCATGTAGTCGAAGAAACTCGCCGTCGCATCCGACATCTCGTGATACATCTTTGCTGCGTTCGACAAGGGGCGATCGCCCTTCGGTTTCGGGTTTTCCGGAAAGGAAGGATCGCGAATCCGTAGGACTTAGGTTTTCGATGCCGAGTCTTTTGGCCCGCTGCGGTTGCTGAGTTCGGTTGCGAGCGGAACGATATCGGCGTAGATCTGGTCACGATAGACGGCATCGCTTGAATCGTAATCGGTTCGGCCGGCGGTCGTAACCGGAATACGAAGTTCTCATAACCGGTTTTGCGCGATCTCATGGCGTGTCTTGACCATCGTCGTCTAGATCCGGTCGAGATCCGGACTCGACTCCGGCAAAAAAGCGGACGGCATTGTGCCTGATGGCGTCTTCACGGTCCTTATCCTGCATGAAAGGACCCATCTGACTTAAATTGTAAGTATTCCCCTGAAACTCGATCTCCCGCTCCTGCGGTTTCATATTCGGTTGAAAGCTTGTTCTCTTTTGGAATCCGGAATGATTTCCGGTGAGAAAGGTCTTGCGCGAGTCCGGCCTGACGAAAATCAACGTTCCAAACCGTTCTTCAGTGCTTTCCGGTTTTCGGACTTGAGCAGTTCTGGATGAACATGGGTCGTACTGCTGCGAAGATGGGGATGGTTCTCATCAAAAGGTTTCCTGTTCCGCTTCATAAAACGTATCTTGGTATCGACGCTGTTTCTTATGAAACGAAAGAGCGTCATCGAATCGATTTCATCGGTAAGTGCGAACATGGATTCGACCGCTTTGATTTCCGTTTCGAGTCTTTGCCTCACCGATTAGGCGATGATCGCTCCATCTCGGTCTTGACGTGGACAAGATCGGGTCTTTCTATGCGAAATCTTTGAATTTCATCGTTTTTCCCTCTTTTCTATGCGTATTCTTTCTTTCTCGGTCCGTCAACGACTGCGAGCATGGTGACATTCACGCCGCTCGACTCTGACGAGCATATTTGTGTCAGCATCATCCGTTCCCCAGATCCTCTGCAAGTTCGGGATGATCGATGAACGGTTTCCGATTTGTTCTGATAGGTGTCGATGACGTCGTTTCGATTGCTTTCGGAGTCGTCGACCGGGTCATCCGCGTGCCATTCGAGCAGCACGTCGAACATCGCCATCTGATACGTCCCGGGTGTTCGACTGACAAGTTCGAGGTGATCGTACATCACGACCATGTAGAAGAGAATGCGGGCGACATCGCCTTTGACCGCGTCACGCGGTTCATAGGACGACCCACTCATGAAGTCGTCGAAATACTTGTTTCCACGACTGCTGTTCTCACCCGGATCGGAGGGCTTCAGATTGTGCAGATCGGCACCTTCGTGACGACTGCTGTTGCTGGTACTGACGCCGAGTAACGATTGAGGCCAGACGTGCTCCCGGTTCCATGTCGCTCCACTGTCCCATGTCCCATCGACCGATTGGTTCGTATAGACCAAAATGACATTATTCGAAGGTTGTCGGGATCCTGGTCGCTGATATTGAGAATATAGCGGGCATCCCTTACGTATGACTGCATGGTGACGCCGTAAGTTGACGATTTCGTTCAGGTCGTCGCCGTAAAGGCCGTCGATTCGAGGTATGTCATCGTCTGCCACCGCGCGTGATGTCGGTAAGGAGGAAAAGTCAAAAGGTACTCCTCATCTTCCCATCCGCCGTACCGGCAGGTTTAACGGTTTCTTCACGGCGTTTTCCAATCGACGACTCCTCGCTCACGCCGTCGTCCGATCATAGTAGATTTCAAGTAGCGTTTCTTAAATCGTTCCGTCAGTCGTACTCGTCGACGAATGTCCCCGGCCTGTTCCTCATCAAGTGATCGTTTCGACGTATCCGGTATCGGTCACGTACCGCGCAAAGCATCCCGCCGATCATTTCGATTGATCGGTATTCGGCTCTTTCCGGCAGGGTGATGCTCGTTAATCGGTTCGGAAAATCGAAGAAAACATCGAATCTGCCGATTCCGTTGACCACCCGAGAAAGACATAGTCTCCCCGATCCGGGTCATCCGGGCCTATCGAACACCTCTTCATCCTCGACGGTCCATGTCGATGTGTCGCCGAGAATGTCCAAAGTCACGACGTGGTATCGGTGCCGAGCACGATAAGATCGAAAGCACTTCTGTCTCGTATCGCTGTCGATCTTGACCGACAGGTAGAGCGTCACTTCCCGTATCGACATCCGGTCTTTGAACGTTTCCGTTGACGTTGATGATGATTCGGATCGGAACTCATCCATCGTCATTCAGGAAGCAAGGATGTCTTGGTCACGTGCTCGATCTCACCGGAGGCGATCGAAAGCCGATCACCCGCGACATCAGGGTTGACATGATACGAGCACGAATTCAAGTACCCGACAATTATCCATTTCGTATTTCATTTGTTGTCTCTGACAATCAATCCCTCCGTTGGCAGGCAAACTTGTCTCCCCTTTCTCATATTACTCTGTGTTCGTTCCCTGCGTCTTCCGTGCTAAGTCCATTTGACTTTTGAATTGTTCGTCTGTTGGCAGTACTATGACCTCTCTGACTTCTCATAGTACGCTTTACTACGGATTGCACGATGGTCCAGCCCTCGTCTGCCTAATTTTGGGTTACGATCTTTGGACTTCATTCCACGTTTCGCTACGATTTTTCCTCTCGCACACCTCACCTTGCAAGCGGTTCGTTGGTGATGAACCTTCACATGATACGAGCACGAATGCCAGCACCACGATAAAAACCAATTTCATGTATTTCATTTGTTGTCAACTCCTTGTTGATTTTTCTCATAGAAAAAAACAAGCCGAGGCTTGTTTTTAAACGAACTCAATAATCGCCATCGGAGCACCGTCGCCACGTCTCGGCACGGTTTTGATGATACGGGTGTAGCCACCGTTGCGTTCCTGGTAGCGTGGGCCCAACTCCGAAAAGAGCTTTTGAAGGGCGTTCTGTCCTTCCTTGACCTCTTCGAAACGAACGGTTTGTGCCGCTTGTCTTCGAGCGCTCAAGGATCCCTTCTTGGCCAAAGTGACCATCCGATCGGCGAGTTTCTTCAATTCATATGCTTTCGCTTCCGTCGTCATGATCCGTTCATTGATGATGATATCGGTCACGAGATCGCGCAGCAAAGCTTTTCTTTGGTCGCTGTTTCGACCTAGTTTACCATAAGCCATGATTTACTCCTTCTCCTCATCGTCGTCAAACTGCTTCGTGTCCTTGGTAGACGAGTTCTCGAATTCGAGTCCGTGTTCCGCGAGTTTTTCCTTAAGTTCCTTGAAGGACTTGCGGCCGAGACTCCTGAACCGCATGACATCCTCTTCCGTCAGACGAATGATTTGAGCAACCGTATAAATTCCCGAGCGTTTCAAACTGTTGAACAGTCGTACCGAGAGATCGAGTTGCTCGATCTTCATTTCCAATTTCTTGTTGACGGGTTCTTCTTCCTGCTCGTAGATGTAGTCGTTATCCGTTTCCTGACGACTGATATCGACGATGACGTTGAAATAGTCGATCAGCATCTTCGATGCTTTGGCGAGCGCTTCTTTGGAACTGATCGCACCGTTCGTTTCGATCTCAATCATGAGTTCATCCGCGTCACCACGCGTTTTCTCAACGTGATAGGACGTGCGTACGACGGGCGTATAGATCGAATCGATCGGAATGACGCTCTTTTCGTTTCGGCCGAACACCTTGTTTCTTTCAGCACTTACGTAACCGACGCCACGACGAACCGTGACTTCGAGTGAAATCCGTCCGTTTTCAGCGAGTGTCGCGATGACCTGATCGGTATTCACGATCTCGAGTCCGTCGACATGCGCAAAATCGGCAGCGGTTACCTGTCCGGGTCCGGTCGCGTACAATTCAAGCGTCTGTTCATAATCCGGGTCTTGGGAATCCGTCGTGAAAATGACCTTCTTCAAGTTCAATACGATGCCCATGACGTCTTCGATGACGCCTTCCATCGTGGTGAACTCATGCTCGACTCCGTCGATCTTGAGATTCACGATCGCCGTGCCCGGAAGTGATGACAACAGGACGCGTCTGAGCGCATTGCCGAGGGTAATCCCATAGCCACGTTCAAGCGGTTTGATGATGAATCGCCCCTTGTTGCCGTCCTTCGAAACTTCTTCAACGGACGTTGGCTTTTCGAACTTTAAATCTTTCACAAGTTACCCCTCCTTCAAATTAACCACGTGGACGTTTCGGTGGTCTGCATCCATTATGCGGTACGGGCGTAACATCCTTGATCGCTGTGATTTCAAGTCCTGCCGCCTGTAAGGAACGAATTGCCGCCTCACGTCCCGGGCCGGGGCCCTTGACGGATACTTCTACTTTTTGCATGCCGTTGTCCATTGCCGCTTTGGCAGCTGCCTCAGCGGACATCTGTGCGGCAAACGGAGTGGACTTTCTACTCCCTTTGAACCCGAGTGTTCCCGCGCTACTCCAAGTGACGGCATTCCCATCCTTGTCGGTAATCGTCACGATCGTGTTGTTGAACGTCGTGTGTATGTGAGCGATGCCAAGGGGAATATTTTTTCTAACCTTGCGTTTGGTTGTTCTTTTGCGTGCCATGTTCTATTCCTCCTTATTTTTTTCTGACCGAAGAGGACTTGCGACCCTTGCGCGTCAGCGCGTTGTTGCGCGTATTCTGACCGCGCACGGGTAGTCCCTTACGGTGGCGAATGCCTCGATACGAACCGATTTCCATGAGTCGCTTGATGTTGAGCGTGACTTCACGACGCAAATCACCTTCGAGCGTGAAGTTCGTCATCTCCGCCCGAATACGATTGAGTTCATCTTCAGATAATGTCTTGACACGCTTCTCTTCACTGACGTCAGCGTTTTTCAAGATCTGTTTGGCCCTGGAAGGACCAATGCCATATATGTATGTCAACGATACGATGACGCGTTTGTCGCGTGGTATGTCGACGCCTGCTATTCTTGCCATAAATCCTCCTTAATTAACCTTGTCTCTGATTATGTCTGCGATTCTTCTTGTTAATGACGTAAACACGTCCTTTACGGCGGACGATGATGTCATCTTCACTTCTTTTTTTGACTGATGCTCTGACTTTCACGTGCATGTCCTCCTTATTTGCGGCGATACGTGATTCGGCCGCGCGTTAAATCATATGGTGACAACTCTACTGTAACTTTATCACCAGGTAAAATGCGTATGTTGTGCATGCGGATTTTACCAGATACATGAGCCAATACGATGTGTCCCTTTTGTTTGATCAGTTCCACTTTGAACTTCGTATTGGGCAGCACTTCGATGACGCGTGCTTCAACTTCGATTAAATCATCTCTTGCCATGGGCTCACTCCTTTTTTAGGGCTGTCAAGATCTCATAGCCGGTTTCCGTGATGACGATCATGTGTTCGTAGTGTGCGCTCGGCTTGCCGTCGAGCGTCACGGTCGTCCAATTGTCCGTCAGGACATCGATCTCTTTCGTACCGAGATTGACCATCGGTTCGATACAAAGCGTCATGCCCGGCTTCAACAACGGTCCTTGATGCGGTGGTCCGAAATTGGGAACATAGGGGTCCTCGTGCAATTCGCGTCCGATGCCATGTCCCGTAAACTCTTCAACGACTCCGTATCCGTAAGGCTTGATGAACGAGGCGATCGCGTGTGAGATATCGGATACGTGATTCCCCGGTTTCGCCATCTCGAGCCCTTGATACAAGGACTTCAGAGTAGCGTCGAGGAGACGCTCGATCTCGGGTTCCACCCGACCGACCGGATATGTCATCGCCGAATCGGCGTGATATCCCTTGTACGTGACACCGATGTCGAGACTGAGAATATCACCGTTTTTCAACGTTCTCTTTCCAGACGGTATGCCGTGCACGACGACTTCGTTGATCGACGTGCAGATCGACTTGGGATAACCCTGATAACCTTTGAACGACGGGGTCGCGCCGCTTTCGTAAATATGTTGTTCAGCGCGTCGGTCGAGCTCACCGGTCGTGATACCCGGTCTGATGAACGGTTCGAGCATACGTCTCGTTTCGGCGAGTATCCGACCCGCTTCACGCATCAAACCGATTTCTCGTTCGGACTTGATCTGGATCACGCGTCCTCACCCAAAGCTTTTTTGATGGCGATTTTCGCGTCTTCGATCGTACGACTTCCATCGATGATCTCGAGCACGTTGCGTCCCCGATAATAATCGACAACCGGAGCGGTCTGGTCGAGATAGATGTTGAGCCGACGGCGAACCGTGTCTTCCATATCATCGGTACGTTGAATCAGTTTTCCGCCGCAGACATCGCAGATGCCTTCCTTTTCCGGTTTCCGGTGGACCACGTGATAAACCGCTCCACAGTCTTCGCAGACCCGTCTGCCGGCGATTCTATTGATGATGATCGCTCGGTGCCGTTATGTTCAAGACGGCACTGAGCTTCCAACCATGGTGTTCGAGCATATCATCGAGCGCTTTCGCCTGAGCGATGTTGCGTGGATAACCGTCGAACAGAAATCCTTTTTCCACATCGGCATGCGTGAGTCGCTGGCGTACGATTTCATTCTGTGATGTCATCGGGTACGAGTTCACCACGATCAATGTATTCCATTGCGATCTTGCCGATCGTACTGTCTTCTTCGAACAACTCCCTGAATATGTTTCCCGTTGAAATATGCGGAATATCGTATCGTTCGAGGAGAAATTCGGACTGAGCGTCGACGCCCACGCCGGGAGGACCCATTATGATTATTCGCATGGTATCATCCTTCATTATTTGAAGATGCCACTGTACTCCGTCTGACTCGCATCGGATTCGACTTGTTGAGTCGTTTGAATCGCGACACCGACGATAATGAGAAGACTCGTACCGCCGAGCGTAATCGCTTGTGCTTCGGTGTCATTGAAACCGAACACGATCGAGGTGATGATCGGCAGAACGGCAAGTACGACGAGGTATGCGGATCCGATGACCGTAATCTTGAACAACAGTTTCGCGACATAATCCTGCGTATCCTGACCTGGTCTGACGCCGGGAATATAGGCGTTCGACTTCGACAGGTTGTTCGAAATCTTTTCCGGGTTGACCATGAGGAATGAATAGAAGAACGTGAAGACGACGATCAATCCGACATAAAGAATGAATCCGATCGGTTCCTGATAGTTGAAGGCCGTCTGAAGCCATCGCATGAACCCTCCGGTCGCATCCCCACTGTTCGTGAAGCCCACGACCGTAAGCGGTATGCTCAGGATGGTTTGCGCGAAGATGACGGGAATGACGCCGGCACTGTTGATCTTCATCGGAATATTGGAATCCGACTTGCCTTGCCGATTGGCATACTGAACGGGTATCTTCCGTGTGGCGATCTGCATGTAGACGACGCCGAAGAGAATACCGAAGTACAGCAATAAGATGAAGACGAACCAGACGATGTCCCATCCTGTTCTCATGTCGGTCGCGATATACTTCGACCATAGAGTCGTCATCATGATCGGCAGACTCGTGACGATCCCGGCAACGATCAGAATCGATGTTCCGTTACCGATGCCCTTTTTCGTGATGAGATCACCGAACCAGATCGCAAGAGCGGTACCGGCCGCGATGATGATCGACATATAGATGTAGAAGACATAGCGGTACTGCGTAATGAGTGCGGGTTCGATATCGGCGCTGATGACGCTACCGTTGACGCTGATCCCGAGAATCAGGGCGAACCCTTGCAGGAAAGCGAGACCGATGGCGATATAACGCGTAATCTTGTTGAGCTGAGCCTTGCCGGATTGTCCCTGTTCGCTCCATTCCTTGAAGCGCGGAATGACCATCTGCAAGAGCTGAATGGCAATCGATGCCGTAATATAAGGGGAAATCCCGAGCGCCATGATCGAGAATCGTTCGAGCGCCTGTCCACTGAAGTTGTTCAGGATCGCGACAAAGCTTCCGCTTGTCGTCATGAACCGCTTGATCGACTCGGCATCGAAGAGTGGGACCGTGATGTGGCTCAAAACACGGAATACGAGTAGAATCATGAGCGTGAACGCGAGTCTCAACATGACTGTCTTGTTGCTTAATATCCGTTTAATTCGTAACCACACGTCAAATCACCTCGACTGTTCCACCGGCTTGGGTAATCGCCGCTTCAGCGGCTTTCGAGAAAATGTTCGCCTTGACGTTGAGCTTCTTCTCGAGCTTGCCATTCGCCAGTACTTTGACACCGGACTTCAATTGCTTGATCACGTTGCGCGCGATCAAGACATCCGGGGTAATCGTTTCGCCATCTTCGAATTGGTTCAGGGAAGCAAGATTGACAATGGCGAACTCTTTGCGATTGATGTTTTTGAAACCTCGCTTGGGAAGTCTTTGGAAAAGTGGAAGCTGACCGCCTTCGAAACCGGGACGGGGACGTCCACCCGAGCGTGCGAGCTGTCCATGGTTACCTCTTCCGGCCGTATTACCCGTTCCACTACCTGGCCCGCGTCCGATCCGTTTCCGGTTCTTCCGAGCACCTTCGACAGGCTTTAATTCGTTTAGCATGGGTATCCTCCTCACTCTGTTTCTTTTGTTTCGATCAGATGCGCAATCGTGTTGATCATACCACGAATGGCATCGTTATCCTCTTTGACAACGGTTTGACCGACTTTTTTCAATCCTAGTGCGTGAGCTGTCTTGACTTGTCTGGGGAGTCTTCCGATGAGACTCTTTTTCAGTGTCAGTTCGATTCTCATTTTATCAACTCCGATACTTCGATTCCACGTAGCGCGGCAACCTGATCGAGCGTACGCAACTGCTTCAGACCTTCGAATGTCGCACGTACCATGTTGATCGGGGTACTCGAACCGATCGATTTCGACAGGATATCGTTATATCCCGCGAGTTCGAAAACGGCGCGAACCGCACCACCGGCGATGATACCGGTACCTTCGGAAGCGGGTTTGAGGAATACTTTGCCTGCTCCGTAAACACCTGTCACTACGTGAGGAATCGTCGCCCGGACGATCGGAACGCGCATCATGCTCGCTTTGGCGTTTTCAATCGCCTTCTTGATGGCATCGGGTACTTCCTGGGCCTTGCCGGTACCGAAACCGACCTGACCTTGCTTATCGCCGACTACAACTAAGGCAGCGAAACGGAAACGACGGCCACCCTTGACAACTTTGGTCACGCGATTGATCGAAACGACGCGTTCTTCAAATTGCTTGTCTTGTTCGTCTTGTCTGTAATTCTTTCTAGCCATGTTCGCCTACCTCCTTAGAATTTTAGTCCTGCTTCACGTGCCGCTTCCGCGAGCGCCTTGATTCGTCCGTGGTACAGATAACCACTGCGATCGAAGACGATTTCGGTTACGCCACCGGCAAGCGCCTTTTCGGCGATTAATTTACCAACTGCTTTCGCTGTCGCGATATTCGACTGCGTAAGCCCTGCTTCCTGACTGCGAGCACTGTACAGCGTCGTTTGTTCGACATCGTCGATCAGTTGGACATAGATCGCGCGGTTCGAACGATAAACGCTCAGTCGTGGACGTGCTGCAGTTCCTTGAATGTTCTTGCGGATGCGAAGATGACGTTTTTTTCTCGTCACATTTCTCGATAACTTGTTAATCACAGCATAGTCCTCCTTTACTTGGCAGTCTTTCCGGCTTTACGCGGAACATATTCATCGACATAACGAATGCCCTTGCCCAGATACGGTTCGGGCTTGCGGACACTACGGATCTTGGCGGCGAATTCTCCGACGACCTGCTTATCGATACCCTCGATGCGTACGGCGGTGTTCTTCGTCACTTCGACCTTGACGTGTTCGGGAATGGGTAGTTCAACGGGGTGCGAATACCCCATGGAAAGAACGACCGTGTTTCCCTGGACGGCGGCACGGTAACCGACGCCGCGAATCTCCAATTCTTTCTTGAATCCCTCGGTGACGCCCTTGATCATATTCGCGAGCAAGGCACGTGTCGTACCGTGGATCTTCTTCATGAACATCTCATTATTCGGACGAGCGACCGACAATTCGGTTCCATCCTGCACGATCTTCATCCGTTCATTGAAACGGAATTCAAGTTGCCCTTTCGGACCCTTGACGACGACGTCGTTGTCGGGACTGATGCTTACCGTTACCGTAGCAGGGACTTGAATCACCATTTTACCTATACGTGACATAATATCCTCCTTCTACCAAACGTAAGCGAGCACTTCGCCACCGACTTGCGACAGACGTGCATCACGATCGGTCATAATACCCTTAGATGTCGAGACTAAGGCGATGCCGAGTCCGTTTAGAACGCGTGGCAATCGCTCAACTGGTGCATAAACACGAAGTCCTGGTTTCGATATCCGTTTGAGACCCTGGATTACACGGCCTTTGGTTTCCGTGTACTTGAGCGTCACGACGATTTTGCCTTGTGCTCCGCTTTTGACGACCATATAGTCGACGATGAACCCCTCTTTTTTGAGAACCGAGAGAATATCGGACTTGAGACGGGAAGCAGGCATTTCAACCTTTTCATGACGCATGTTGTTTGCGTTACGAATACGCGTCAGCATATCCGCGATTGGATCAGTCATAACCATGTTTCTTCCTCCTTAATTACCAGCTTGCCTTCTTAACACCTGGCAATTCACCTTTGTGTGCCATTTCACGGAACTTGAGCCGTGATAAGCCGAATTTGCGCATATAGCCGCGGGGACGTCCATCGATCGCATCTCGATTGCGCAGGCGCGTTGCGGATGCATCGCGTGGCAGTTTCTGGAGTGCCTGATAGTCACCCTTGGCTTTCAATTCTTTGATGCGATCGCGATAGCGTTCAACGACTTCGCGTCGCTTCATATCCTTGACGATTTTCGATTTCTTTGCCATGTATGCCTCCTAATTTTTAAACGGCATACCAAGTTGACTGAGCAGTGCTCGTCCTTCTTGGTCGGTCTTTGCCGTCGTAACGATCACGATGTCCATACCACGAACTTTTTTGACTTTGTCAAGACTGAGGTCCGGGAAAATGACTTGTTCCCGAACGCCTACCGTGTAATTGCCGCGCCCGTCAAAGGCGTTTTTGGAAATTCCACGGAAGTCACGGACGCGCGGTAGCGCGACGGAAATGAGTTTGTCGAGGAAATAGTACATGCGTTCGCCGCGAAGCGTGACTTTCGCGCCGATCGGCATGCCTTCTCTGAGCTTGAAGTTCGAGATCGACTTCTTGGCTTTCGTGATGACGGGCTTCTGCCCTGAAATCAACGTGAGTTCTTCAACCGCGTCATCGAGAACCTTCGGATTGAATACGGCGTCTCCGACGCCCATGTTCAAGACGATTTTCTCGATTCTCGGTGTTTCCATGACAGACGTGTAATTGAATGTCTTGATCAGTTCGGGTTTGACAACATTTTCATACATTTCTTTGATTTTACTCATGATTGTTCAAACTCCTCATTTATCGATTTGTGTTTTGGACTTGGTTGCGAAGCGAACCTTCTTGCCCTCGACGACGCGATAGTAAACGCGTGTCGGCTGACCGGTTTTGGGATCGACGAGTGCGACGTTCGAAGCATGAATCGGTGCTTCCTGTTCGATGATGCCGCCCTTGTCGTCGCCTTTGGTCGGACGCTGATGCTTCTTGACCTTGTTGACGCCCTCGACGATGACGCGGTTCGTCAAAGGAAAAACCTTGATGACGCGTCCCGTTTTGCGAGTCTTGGTTTTCTCGCCCTTCTTATCAACCACGAATTGATCGCGTCCAGCAATAACCGCAACTGTGTCTCCAGCTTTTATTTTCATAGACGGACCTCCTTATAACACTTCGGGAGCGAGAGATAAGATCTTCATGAAGTTCTTTTCTCTGAGCTCTCGTGCCACGGGACCGAAAATACGCGTTCCACGTGGATTCATATCCTCTTTGATGATGACTGCTGCATTTTCATCGAATTTGATGTATGAGCCATCCGGACGACGAAGACCATGTTTGGATCGGACGATAACCGCGCGAACGATCTCACCCTTTTTCACGAGTCCCGCTGGCGTTGCCTTTTTGACAGTGACAACGACGACATCACCGATGTTGGCATAGCGACGGCGGGTTCCCCCGAGAACCTTAATGACAAGGACTTCTTTAGCGCCACTGTTGTCAGCGACGACTAATCTGCTTTCTTGTTGAACCATTGTTCTGTATCCTCCCTATACCAATTCGGCCTTGGCGACGACTTCCAGAAGACGGAAGCGTTTGGTCTTGGAAAGGGGGCGTGTTTCCATAATCGTAACTTTATCCCCGATACCTGCCAGACCTTTTTCATCGTGCACGTGAAACTTTTTCGAGACGCGAATGCTCTTGTGATACAGACGCGATTTCTTATATGTGTCAACAACAACGGTAATGGTCTTATCCATCTTGTCGGATACAACTGTTCCCGTATATACTTTTCTCAGATTACGTTCCATAGTATCCTCCTTATTCATTGCGTTCACCGATGATTGTCTTCATCTGGGCAATCGTTTTTCTGACTTGACCGATACGTGCAGTGTTTTCAAGTTGTCCGACTGCGAGCTGGAAACGCAAATTGAACAGCTCCGCTTTCAATTCGACGATTCTTTTTTCCAAATCGTTCGTCTTGAGTTTTCTGATTTCAACAGCTTTCATTACGCCTGCTCACCTCTTTTAACGATCTTCGTCTTGATCGGCAACTTGTGCGACGCCAAACGTAACGCTTCCTGGGCGACGCCTTCGGAAACACCGTTCACTTCGAACATGATCTTGCCGGCCTTGACGACGGCGACCCAATGATCGGGGGCACCTTTACCGGATCCCATCCGCACTTCGAGAGGCTTTTTCGTCTTTGCCAAATGCGGAAAGATATTGATCCATACTTTACCAACACGCTTCATATGGCGCGTGATCGCGATGCGGGCAGCTTCAATCTGGCGATTGGTAATCCAAGCACCTTCTTGAGCGACGAGCGCCCAGTCACCGTTAAGAATTTCATTCCGTCCTTTGACCTTACCTTCGTAGCTGACGCGATGAGGACGACGGAATTTCGTTCTTTTGGGCATTAACATTATCTTCGGCCTCCTCTTTTACGGTTACGTCGATCGAAACGAGGTGTCTTCTCATCCAATTTACGCAAGTTTTCCTCACGTGTTTGGCCGGGAAGCACTTCCCCGGTGTAGATCCACACTTTCACACCAAGTGTTCCGTAGGTCGTTTGTGCGTTGATCGTCGCATAATCGATATCGGCACGAAGCGTATGAAGAGGAACCTGCCCCTCCGAGTAACCTTCGTTACGTGCCATTTCCGCGCCTCCGAGACGACCCGATATGAGTGTCTTGACACCTTTGGCTCCGGATTTGAGCGCGCGCTGAATCGCGATCTTCTGAACACGTCTGAACGATGCGCGGTTTTCAAGCTGCTCGGCGATACTTTGGGCAACGAGTGATGCGACACGTTCCGGACGTTTGACTTCAACGACATTGAAAATGATATTCTTGGTTGTGATTTTCTGCAACTTGTCGAGTGCTTTTTTCTTTGTTTCGGCATCTCTGCCGATGACGACGCCCGGTTTGGCCGTGTGCAGAATGATCTTGATGCGATCTTTTCCGCCTTTGCCTTTCAGACGCTCGATTTCAATGTGAGAAACAGCGGCTCTTTTGTAGAAATCATTGAGAAATTTACGGATTTGTGCGTCTTCCTTGACGAGTGCTGGTACCATGGACTTGTCCGCATACCACTTGGATTCCCAAGAGCGAATGATGCCGAGACGCATGCCTACCGGATTAACTTTTTGACCCATGCTTCTTCACCTCTACTCTCTCTCTGCGACGACCACGGTCACGTGGCTCGTCCGTTTTTTAATGATGTCGCCCTGGCCCTTGGCCCGTGGCAACAACCTCTTGATCCGTACGCCTTCATTGATGAACGCTTCTTTGACATACAGGTTTTCCGGATTCATGTTATCGTTGTGCTCTGCGTTTGCGATCGCACTATTCAACACCTTGAGAATAATTGGCGAAGCGGCTCGTGGTGTAAACATCAGGATCGCTTGTGCTTCTCTGACGTCCTTTCCACGGATCAGGTCGATTACCAACCGAGCCTTACGTGGAGCGACGCGAACAGTTTTAGCGGATGCTTTCGTTTCCATCATATCTCCTCCAATTACTTCTTCTTGGCTTTCTTGTCATCTTTATCATGTCCGCGATACGTACGTGTCGGAGCGAATTCGCCAAACTTGTGGCCAACCATATCCTCTACGATATATACCGGAACATGCTCTTTACCATTGTAAACGGCAATCGTGTGTCCGACGAAATCGGGGAAAACCGTCGAACGACGCGACCACGTTTGAATAACTTTCTTGACATTGTTTGCATTTTGTTCGCGAACCTTCTTCAACAAGTGTTCGTCGCAAAATGGACCTTTTTTTACTGAACGTGCCATATTTTCCTCCTACTTCGTACGTCGACGAACGATTAGATCGTTAGACGCTTTTTTATTGTTACGTGTGTTGACACCACGTGCTTTCTTACCCCATGGGGTCATCGGTGATTTCCGTCCGATCGGTGCTCGGCCCTCACCACCACCGTGGGGGTGATCGTTCGGGTTCATGACCGACCCGCGAACTGTCGGACGTACGCCCATATGCCGTTTTCTACCGGCTTTACCGATATTGACGAGCTCGTATGTTTCGTTGCCGACGGTACCGATGGTCGCCCGACACGTTCCGAGAATCTTGCGTACCTCACCCGACTGGAGTCGGACGAGCACGTATTTTTCCTCACGTGCGAGAATCTGTGCGGAAGCACCGGCACTGCGGGCGATCTGTCCGCCCTTGCCGGGGTGGAGTTCGATGTTGTGAACAACCGTACCGACGGGGATGGTCATGATCGGCAACGCATTGCCCACCTTGATGTCGACGCCGGTTCCGGAAATGATTTCCATACCGACCGTGAGACCTTTCGGAGCGAGAATGTAGCGCTTTTCTCCATCCACATAATTGATCCGTGCGATATTCGCTGTTCTGTTCGGATCGTATTCGATCTCGGCAACTCTCCCGATAATGCCGTCCTTGTTGCGTTTGAAGTCGATGACGCGATACTTTCTCTTCGCTCCACCGCCGATGTGTCGGACGGTGATCTTTCCGTGGTTGTTTCGTCCACCGGAACGAGAGAATGGCTCGAGTAGTGACTTTTCAGGAGTGGTTGTCGTGATTTCGTCGTACGTAAGTACGCTCATGTTGCGCCGACCGTTTGTCGTCGGCTTGTATTTTTTAACCGCCATTGTGGTTAAACCTCCTCTAATCTTTCACTTTACACTGTGAAGGCGTCGATACGTTGACCTTCAGCGATCTCGACGATGGCCTTTTTATAAGCCGGTCTGTAGCCTTCATACTTGCCCATACGCTTGAACTTGCGGCGCATGTTGATCGTATTGACCGAGAGTACTTTGACTTTGAAGATCGCTTCGACTGCCTTCTTGATGTCGACCTTGTTCGCTTTTTTATCGACCTTGAACGTGTACTTGTTCTGGCTTTCCATCAAACGGTTCGTTTCTTCCGTAATGATCGGAGCCTTCAATATCTCGTAATACCTAGTCATTGCCTAATGCCTCCTCAATCGATTCAACCGCATCTTTCGTGAGGACGAGATTCCTGCAGTTGAGCATGTCGTAGACGCTCACATGACCGACGAGAGCAAACGAGACATAGGGAATGTTTCGTGCCGCACGAATCGTGGCATCATCGAATGTTTTGACGACAAAGAGCGTCTTTCCTTCGATTTGCAATTCCTTGAGCATGTTTGCGAAATGCTTGGTCTTGGCTTCTTCGAACTGCAACTGATCGATCACCACCAGCTTGCCTTCCTTCATGTGATGCGAGAAAGCGGAACGCAAGGCGAGCTGTCTCACCTTTTTGTTGATCTTGACGCCGTAACTGCGAGGCGTCGGACCGAATACGATTCCACCACCGCGCCATTGGGCCGAACGGATTGAGCCTTGACGCGCTCTGCCTGTTCCCTTTTGTCTCCATGGTTTTCTTCCGCCACCGGAGACTTCACCGCGATTCTTGACGTCATGTGTTCCTTGACGCATCGCCGCTCTCTGGGCATTGACAACCTCGTAGAGGGCTTGTTGGTGAGGTTCGATTCCGAAAACATAATCGGATAAGGTTAATTCAGCCACACGACTACCGGCTTGATTCATGAGATCTACTTTTGGCATTGTAACCCTCCTCCTTATTGAGTGCTCTTAGTGGTTGACTTGACGATTACAAGACCCTTGTTCGGTCCCGGAACGCTTCCACTAATGAGCAATAACTGCTGGTCCTTGTCGACGCCGATGACGCGAACGTTTTGAATCGTCACTCTTTCGGCCCCCATATGACCCGGCAAGTTCTTTCCTTTCAACTTGCCTTTGACCGCGCCCATCGAACCTGGACGACGATGATACCTTGAACCGTGAGTCATCGGACCGCGGTGCTGGTTGTGTCTCTTGATCGCACCTTCAAAACCTTTACCTTTTGAAGTGCCCGTGACATCGACATACTCACCGATGGTGAACATATCGTTTTCAATTGCGTCGCCAACTGCGAAATCCGCCAATTCGTTTTTAAGCCCTTCTTTAAAGCGAATCTCTCTAACGAAGCGCTTAGGTGCCGTATCGGCTTTTTTCACGTGCCCTTGTTCGGGCTTGTTACTTAATTTTTCCCGTTTCGACTCGAATCCGACTTGTGTGGCGACGTATCCATCCGTTTCCAACGTCTTTTGTTGCAGAACCACATTATCGGCCACGTCGATGACGGTAACTGGAATGAGCACGCCGTTTTCATCGAAAACCTGTGTCATGCCAACTTTTCTACCTAAGATTCCTTTGGCCATGTTCTTACCTCTTTCTGTTTCTATTTCTTGAGAACGATATCGATACCTGATGGTAGATCGATATCCATCAATGCACTGATCGTCTTCGGATTGGGATCAACGATCTGAATCAGACGCTTATGCGTTCTCCGTTCGAACTGCTCACGTGAATCTTTGTTTACGTGGGGAGAACGCAAGACCGTGAAAATTTCCTTTTCCGTAGGAAGCGGGATCGGACCTTGAACGGTCGCACCCGTGCGCATTGCGCTATCGACGATCTTTTTGGCGGCTTGATCGAGTAAACGATGATCGTAAGCCTTTAAACGAATCTTGATAACATCTTTCTTTGCCATTTGATAAGCTCCTTTCGCCTATAATCTGGTATAGACTTGCTCCGTGGGAAAACCCGATACGTAGACAACGGCTATCCGTGTATCAACAACCTCCCATTTCACAGCCTGCTCATTTAGACGAGCGTAATCAATTATACAAAAAAAGGGCCGCAATAGCAACCCTTTTGGTATAATTTCACTTGTTTTCCGACTTTTTTCGCTTTTTCGCCGCTTTAATACCCTTTTTTCGCTTTTTACGTACTTCACGCACGGTTTTGCCGTGCACCCGCGCATACGCACGTTCTCCGTGTTCAATCATCTTTTTGAGCGCTTCTTGCATCTTTTTGCGCCTTTTCTTCTCGCGTTCCTGTTCCTCGAGCCAATTGCGATTTTGACGAATCTCATCGCGTTCGGCTTTTCGTCCCGACAACATCTGTCTTTCCATCTGGCGTTGCTTTGCAACTCCGATATATTTCCCCTTGTTGGCGATGAACCGTGCGATCGTCGGTTCCAGCCTACGCATTTTGGTTACGGGGATGACCACGTTCCGATAACCCATCTTGAGAAAACGATCGAGAATTTCCGGTTGACTCAGAATGTTTCCGGCAATGAAGTGTTCGATCTTTGATATTCTGAAATACTGATGAATATCGACGACATCCCGGTAATACGTGTCAAAAAACTCCTTCTTGTTGAAATGATCGTATCGATCGTGTCGATCATCGACCTCCTCGATGAAATCGTTGAGCCCGATTACGACAAAATCCATATTGAAATAGTGTTTGTATCGCTCCATTGCCGACTCGGTCTCGAACATGAAACCGATTCTTGGAAGCGGCAACCCGAAGTGTTCGAAAACCCCCTCGATCTCTCCCCGCCACTCGAGCACTTCACTTTCCATCCGAATCATCGGGACAATGATGCTGACCGGCCCGTGCACCGATGCTTTGGCGATGGCGATCAAATTTTGATTGAACAACTCGAGATAACGGAAAAAGGACATGTTATCGGTGTAGATCGGATCAATGAAGGGTGTCGGTCTCTCGGGGCGAAAATCGGGAATTCGAAAATAGACTTCTCTGCCATTCATCTTTTTGATGATATCCGAATAGATTTTCGTCTGTTCCTGAATCGTCGGGATCGCACCTTTGGTTACATAGAGATATTCCGTGCGTACGAGGCATAGTCCGTCATACCAGCTACCCTGAGCAATACGATCGATATGTTCTCCACTGATCGTTGGGGCGAAAAACTTGACTTTCCGTCGTGTCCGATCGAAACTCGGTTCTTCATCGGCCGGATACATGTATTCCTTGAAATGATTCCGATAGTTCCTGATATTCGAAATCGAGGGTTTGATAATCATTTTGGATCTGAACGTATCAATGAGAATCCGATCACCGTTCTT
>JAGYNT010000109.1 GCA_018399615.1 Acholeplasmataceae bacterium | reverse complement strand
GAACATCGCCGTATTCGCGACTTCCGATGAACAGGATGCCGCATACGAGTTCGCCAAATTCATGACCTCGGAAGCCGTCCAACTCGAAATGCTCAAAGCGGGACAACTCCCGGTACTCAAATCACTCGTTACGCACGAAGACGTATTGGAAGACGCCAAATGGTCGGTCTTCATGTCTCAACTCGAAAGCGCGCAGGCGCGCATTCCGAGCCCCAACAACGAAGACATCAAGACGATCTGGAGCAACGCCATGAACAACATCTTCATCAATGGTGAAGACGTCCAGACCGAACTCGAAAACGCCGCGTTGCTCATGGATGAGGAACTCGAATAGAATCCCACGCTTTTTACATGTGATCTTGACGGATGAGGGCTGATGACAATCGTGAACAGGACCGGATGGAAACGGATGAAAAAAGGGCTCAAAGGGTGGAAAGCCGCCCTCCCTTTCATCCTGCCCGGATTGATTCTCGTATCCGTATTCATCCTTTACCCGATGATCTTCACGATCCGCATCTCCCTTTCCGATTACAGAATCGTAACCGGTGAGATCACGTTCGTCGGATTCGACAACTACAAGGCCATTCTCTTCGATTCGAAGGATTTCTGGTATGCCTACAGAAACAACTTCCTTTATGCCTTCTTCACGGTACCCATGATCATCTTCGGTGGTCTCGTCTTCGCCTATCTGATCGACAATCTCCTGCACGGAAAGACCATCTTCAAAGTCGGCTTCTATCTGCCCGTCATCACCTCCTGGGTCATCGTCAGTCTCGTGTTCCGTTACATGTTCTCAAACGGGAATACCGGACTCGTCAACTATCTTCTGGTCGACGTCTTTTCCGTCATGGACGACTACGTCCCCTGGCTCTACCGGGAATGGACGGGAAACGCCGCGATCTGGTTGATGGGCATCTGGAAAAACGTCGGCTGGTCCATGCTCATCTTTCTGGCCGCTTTGCAGACCATACCGGTCGATCTCTACGAATCGGCCTCGATCGACGGTGCCGGATTATGGCAGAAATTCCGACACATCACGATCAAATCCATCAAACCGACCATTCTCTTCGTCATGGTCAACATGATCATCGGCGCGTTCAACGTCTTCATTCAGGTGCTCCTTCTGACCGGAGGAGACCCGAACAACAAGACGACCGTCTTGCAATATCTGCTTTACAACCGCGCGTTCAACAAATTCGAATTCGGTGAAGCTTCGGCAATCGGCCTATTATCGGCTTTCACCATCGTCATTCTGACGGTGTTTCTGAACAAACTGCTCAAGCTCGATACGAAAGAGAGCGGTGATGACCGATGACAAAAAAGACACGCTCGCTCAAAACGAAACACGTTCTTTCCCAAGCGACGATCTGGGCCATCCTGGTCACTTCGCTTCTCATCTTCACACTACCCTTCTTCGTGATGGTCTCCGGGTCGTTCGGAGAATTCAGTTACGTGCTGCCTTTTCCTCCGAGAATCCTGCCGGAAAGGCTCGATCTGGCGGCATACGAACACGTCATCCGCATGGATCTGTTTTTGACCGCCGTCAAAAACAGCACCATCAACACGGCCGTCACGGTCGTCATCGCCCTATTCGTATCGACACTCTCGGCCTACGGGTTCGCCTGTATCGACTTCCCCGGAAGGGAGAAACTCTTCTATCTCTACATCTTCACGCTCATGGTTCCGGGATTTCTCAATATCATCCCTCAGTTCATCATCCTGAAAAACATCGATTTTCTCCCGTTTTACCCGAAAGGACTCGTCGGTACCCGCGGCGGACTCATTCTCGTTTACGTCGCGACCAACGTGTGCGGACATACCTTCTTTTTAAGAAACTTCTTCAGAAGCGTCCCGGTCGCCCTTCGGGAATCGGTCATCGTCGACGGTGGCGGACACAACACGATCTATTGGCGGATCATGCTGCCGCTGTCGAAACCGGCGATCGGAACGATGGGTATCTTCGCCTTGCAGGGATTCTGGGAAGAATACTTCACCGCCAAGGTGCTCCTTGGCGCGAATGAAAAGATGATCACGTTACCGCTCCTCCTGCAAAGACTGCACGGCGAGCACTCGACGAGATGGGACTGGGTCTTCGCGGCATCCGTGATCGCCCTGATCCCGATCATCATTCTGTTCATTCTGTTTCAAAAGAAACTCGTAATCGGAGGCCTGACCCAAGGCTCAGTCAAAGAATAGAGGATAAACACTATGGCATACGCACTCCGGCTCAATCAGGCACAATACCTGCCCGGTGATCCGATCGAGATCGATCTTCGCACGGATCACGACATAAAAGACAGACCTAAGATCGGCATTTACCGTCTTCACGAACCCGTTTCGATCGACTATGACGTTGATTTCGAAGATGGAATCTGTCGGATCGTCCTCCATGGACTTGGAATCGGCAACTACGGGATCATCATCAAACTCGATGGGATCACATACAGAACCGCACTGGACGTCGTCTCCTCCGAGAAGGATATCGT
>JAGYNT010000108.1 GCA_018399615.1 Acholeplasmataceae bacterium | reverse complement strand
CCGGTTTCACCGGAAAGAGTCGGCCATACGTTCAACGGTTGGAATATCGATCTGCCGAACAAGATGCCCGCACAGGATGTGATCGCGATGGCGACTTATCGGATCAATGACTATACCGTTTCCTTCGAAACGGGAGAAGGATCCGAAATCACACCGCTGCATCTGGGCTATCAGATGTCTTTTACGGTTGTCGATCCCGTTCGAACCGGACACCTTTTCGACGGATGGTTCTCAGAACAGTCTCTTGAGACGCCTTATACCGATTTCATCGTGCCCGCGCATGACCTTACGCTTTATGCGAAATGGGTCAGACAAGCCTATCTCATATCTTTCGATACGAATGGGGGAACACCCATTGAATCGATTGAAGTCTTATTCATGGATCCGATCGTTTTGCCGATACCGGAAAAGGAAGGTGCCGTATTCGATGGCTGGTATGTCGATTCGGGATATGAAAACCCGTTTGTCCGGGAAGTCATGCAGGACGAACACATTTCGATCGTCGCGAAATGGATCATATCCGAGTATCAGATCAACTACGAACTCCTGGGTGGAACCAATCACGAAGACAATCCTTTGACATCGGATGGCACCGTGTCGATTCCGCTTCATGAACCGACGATGGAAGGGTTTACCTTCCTGGGATGGTATCTCGACCATCACTACATGGGAGAACCGGTTTTCGAAATCGTGGAAGGCATCGTTACCGATATCTTCCTTTATGCCAAATGGCAAGCGAATCAACACACCGTAACCTATGTCATGACCGAAGAACCCGTACCCGATTCGTTTCTATCTTTGAATCCCGAAGAAGTCATCACGGATGTCGCCCATGGCGATAACCATACGATCTTCATGACATCGGAAGGACGGTTGTTCGCTTTCGGAGAAAACAATTACGGTCAACTCGGGTGCGGCGATAAAAGCTTCAAGAACTCACCCGTGGAGATTACGGACCATGTCGACTTGCAAGAAGATGAGACGGTTGTCGACCTTTTTGCGGGGACGGTCAATTCGGGATTGTTGACATCGCTTGGCCGGGTGTTCCTGTGGGGCGGTAACGAATATGGGCAATTGACCGTCGTGACACATGCGGATCAGAATATTCCGCTTGAGATGACGGACTCATTCAACCTGTTTCCGACCGAAGAGGTGACGTCGGTGTCAATCGGCAGCAACCACCTGATCGCGATCACGAGCCATGGTCGGGTATTCACCTGGGGAAAAAACAACGATGGACAACTCGGAAACGGAACGACAAGCAATTATATCAATATGGACCCCATCGACATCACATCAACGCTTCTCTTGGACCTCGATGTCCTTGAACACCCGACGTTCGCTTTTGCCAATGACAACGTGTCGGTCATCGTGACGTCGTTGAATCGTGTTCTCGTCTTCGGAAGCAACGGGCTCAATCGAATCGGGATCGGTGAAGAGCACGCGTCGACGAGTGTCGCATACGACATAACGGAATCCTTCGATCTTAGCGTCGATGAGGAGATCATGGAGGTCAACATAGCGGGTTCTATCGGTGGTCTTTACACCTCTTCGAATCGTCTGTTCGTATGGGGATTCGCCCTCACGTGGAACGCGGAACGCGGGTACCATAGCGTGGTCACACCGATCACGGAAATCACGGATACGCTTCTTTTGAATCCGGGTGAAGACATCAACGATATCAGTTTTGGGTTTGTGACGACATTTACGACCACGGAAGGACGCGTGTTCATGAGTGGAGATACGCAGGTGATTGCCGCTACCGAAAGGTTGGAGGCACCCGTCATTCCGTTGTCGGACAGAACGGCGTTCTTCGATTTGGAGGAAGGCGAAATTCTTGTTGAAACGAACGACACCTCATATACCTACCGCATATCCCTCACTTCGAATGGTCGGTTGATCGGTTGGGGCAGGCCAAGGTATATGGGCATGGGAGAACGATGGAGACCATTTTATCTTCCCGAGACGCTTTATATCGGTCACCTGAACACGCTTTCTTTGGACACGTATTTCTACAGTGAGCCGATCGTGGTTCATGATCACGACCTCGAAGGTTATGAGTTCATCGGCTGGTTCAGTGATCCGGGACTGGAAACACCTTTCGATCTTACCAACATGCCGGATGAGGATATCACGGTTTACGGTCATTACATAAAGACCCAGTCGTAAACGACTTCGATGAGTCAAAATGGCGACATATTCGGTTTACGGATCAGGCGTACCCTATGGAACGGACACTTTGAAAAAACCCCGTTCCATAGGGTTTTATCTTTGAAAACGGATCGGATCATGCATGAACAGAAATGAAAGACCACTCATATTCGAGACATGGAACATGCATGAGCGCATCTCAACGGAATTCACTCCAAACGATCATCATGAATGCCTGTTGAGTTCTTTTCGGATCTTGAATTGGAAATACGCGAACCATAGGATCAAACCGACGTGGAGCACGTCATTCGCACTGAACCAAAGCCCGATTTCGGCATATAAGGCGGACGTGATACCCAAAAAGTAATAGACGTAATAGGCGACGTTGACACCCAGAAAGAGTAGCCACAATACGATAAAGGCATGATCGAGCTTGTTTTTGTCATGC
>JAGYNT010000107.1 GCA_018399615.1 Acholeplasmataceae bacterium | reverse complement strand
CGTGGCGAACGACCATGCTCATCATTCATCAGATGTTAAAGAAATATGAACTGCATACGATCGATGATCACATGCACGCGATGAAAGAAGTGATACAGGAAATCGTTTTAAGCGGCCTTTCGCGAACGAACTTCTTTACCCAGGCGGCCTTCTATGGCGGAACGGCGCTGCGCATCTTTCACGGACTCAATCGTTTTTCCGAGGTTTTGGATTTCAGTTTGTTGGCTATTGACCCGGATTTCCGGTTTGATCCTTTTTTATCGACACTGAAAAACGAAATGGGGTCTTTGGGACTGGATATCGGCATCAAAGTGAAGACGGCACAGACACAGATCGAATCCGCCTTTGTCACAGGGAACATGAAGAAACTCTTTCAGACGTTCTATCCGAACTCGGTTGAGTATCATACCGGGCTGCATGCTCATGAAAAGATACGCGTCAAGATCGAAGTGGATACCAAACCACCGGAACATGCGACAACCGAGATGAAATACCGGCTGCTACCATCACCATACCAAGTCCGTTTGTATGACCTGTCTTCTTTGTTTGCCGGGAAAATCGATGCGGTTCTGAGGCGAGGATGGAAGACACGAGTCAAAGGGCGGGATTTCTATGACTACGTTTTCTTTCTTTCGAAAGAAACGCCCGTGAACATCGCGCATCTGAAAGCTCGACTGATCGGTTCCGGATTCATCGACCCGGATTTTGAGCTCAACAAAGAATCATTGATCGACCTTCTCGATCGACGATTCGGCGACGTGGATTTCGAAGAAGCGAAAAAGGACGTCTTGCCGTTCATCAAGGATACGGCACGTGTCAATCTCTGGAGTGAAGCGTTCTTCAAGGATATCACGAAACAGCTGAAGACGACGCGATGACTTCGTAGTTGCATTCGATAAAGGACCAGGGTTCTCGGTCCTTTTTCTTTGTTGTTGACGTATCGATCGGATTACATGGTTTAAACCGGTATTTTAAATCAAAAGACACGTGGTATAATGGTCTGTGAGGGGGTTCACCCATGGATATCGGTAAAATTGTATCAAAAGCGATTAAAGAAGCGAGATGGCTCTCGATCGAGTATTTGAACCAGCAAAATGACATGACGCACTACTGGTGTGCGATCAAGAAGATCATTCCCGAGGAGAAAAAACTCATCGTCGATACGTTCAATGTTGTCATGGCGGATGACAAGGGACATGGTCTATTGAGAGACATTCATATTCGCATGTCCGGAATCAGAAAAGCCTGGGTTCTCGAACACACGACCTATGATCAGGACCCCGGTCTTATTGCCGCAATCGAAGACAATCCCGGAGATTACGAGTGGCTCGACTTCGACCGTTACAATCAACACCTCATCACCTATCTCAAGGAGTGCATCCGCCTCGATTCCGTGCCTTATCAGAAGAAAAGCGTTTTGATCGATGGGATTGACCTTGACGAACTCCAAAAACCCGTCGACGGGAAATACAGTCTATCCCAAAAACAGATCGGAATCATGGCCGAACGCATCGAAAAACTCGCGAAACAGGACCGTCATCGACGTTTTCAGAAGACCGAACTCGCGCTCAACGAACTCGCCATTGAGACAAAGAAAGGACGGTTCATCGTCGCACACCGAAAACTCATGTTCGACCCCGGTGAACGCGCGCTCGTCCTCGATTCCGAAACCATGTTCAATTACGAGTTTCTGGCGGACAAGAATGATGCGTTCAGACACAATCTCCACAACTATCTCGATATCGAAACGGAATCCTTTACTGAGTTGTATCAAAGGGAACCGGAGCGAGCCAAGGATATGCTCGCCGAAGTGCTTCCGGCACGCAAAGAGCGTCTCGATGACCGTCCCTATTTCGTCGATATCGTCAGAAATCAGAATCAACGCGTATTTGAGAACCTCGACGTCATCGCAAAGCATAAACAGGAAGGTACGCTTTCCAAGCCGCTCAATGCCTTCTTCGGAAATATGGATACGTCGAAACGGGGCGGAAAACGGAAATTCGACATCGTCGTCACCGATTCGAAGATCAATGTCGATCAGCTTCGCGTCATCTATAACGCCCTGAAATATCCCGTCACCTACGTCCAGGGGCCACCGGGGACGGGAAAGACGCACAGTATCACGAACCTGCTCATTTCCGCTTTCTTCAACGGACAGACCGTTCTCGTGTCCTCGAATAACAACAAACCGATTGACGACATTCTGAAAAAGACGCACGTTTTGAAATCGAAAGACAAACCCATTCCTCTGCCGATCTTGCGGCTCGGAAACAACGAATCCGTATTGAACACGTTGAATGAACTCAAAAGAGTTCGAAAGACCTATCAACACTTCAAGGCACAGGATGAGAAACTTACGCGGATCGGTCTTTCGAACAGGGACAAGATGAGTGATCTGAACACGATGATCGAGGACTATGAGAAAAAAATCAGCCTCGAAGAGGAAATCGACGTGCTCAAGTCGATGAAGGAAACCCTCCATGACGAGTTTCACCTGAGTCTGAAAATCGATTCGTTGCTTGAGGCCAAGACTACCGAATACAAAAAGATCGAGCGGATAACCGATGAAGACGTGCATGCGCACGTCGTCAAGGCCGATCAT
>JAGYNT010000106.1 GCA_018399615.1 Acholeplasmataceae bacterium | reverse complement strand
GACGTTCGTGTATGCAAATTCATGGCACAGGTCAATGCGGGTTCGGCTTACGTTTCTTACGACTCCATTTATGATGCGTTCGATAAGTGTTCGATCTGGTGGCGCCATTAACTGCCGTGTCCTCATAATGCCGATATGTTTTTTTAGAACAATATTCAGGTATGCCTGTGATATAATGAAATTCCAAGGGGGTATTCTTATGATCATTTTAGCGAGCAAGTCACCACGACGAGCGAAACTGCTCAAAGATGCCGGTATCGATTTCAAGATCGTGCCGAGCCATATCGATGAAACCTTTTCGGAAACGCTCGATCCCGGAGAACAGGCCGTCGAACTCGCGAAACGAAAAGCGCTCGCGGTATTCGAGAAATACCCGAACGACGTCATCATCGGTGCGGATACGATCGTTTATCACAAGAACGAAATGCTCGGACAACCCGTCGATGAAGAGGATGCCTACCGCATGCTCAAACTGATTTCCGGGAAAAGTCATGTCGTCTATACGGGTGTCGCGATCATCAAAGGGGATCACATGAAGACGTTCTGTGCCCAGGCGGATGTCAACATGCGAAAATTATCCGATCTCGAGATCAGGAAATACATCGAGTCGAAAGAGCCGATGGACAAAGCGGGGGCCTACGCGATTCAAAACGAAGGGCTTTCCCTGGTCGAATCCTATGACGGCGATTTTTTCACGATTGTGGGTCTGCCCTTGAAACAGTTGATTCAGGAACTCAAAGCATTCCAATGAAAAAGGAGCGGATTCGCTCCTTTACTTTTTGGAATGCTTGATTTCAATCAGTTCATCCTTGGAAAAGTGGTATTGCCTGTGGCAGAAGTGGCATTCGATGTCGGCTTTCCCGTCTTCGTCGATCAGACTGTCGAGTGTTTTTTCATCAAGGGCCCCCAAGGACTTTTTGAACCCGTCTTTCGAGCAGTGACAGGCATAGGCCAAAGGTCTCTTCGAGAGAATCTTCGCATCCTCGGGCGCGAGGATCCCAAGTATTTCTTCCGGTGTTTTCCCTTCTTCGATCAACGTGGAGATGGGTGGGATCTCGGCGATGATCTTCTCCAGTTTTTGGATTGTCTCTTCTTTGACACCCGGCATCAACTGCAGGATGTAGCCTCCGCTGGCGAGAACCGATTGATCGGTATTGACGAGAACGCCCAAACCGACAGACGAAGGCGTTTGTTCGCTGACGGCGAAATAATAGGTGAAATCGTCACCGATTTCTCCCGTCTGCAAGTCCGAAGATGAGTTGAAGAACTCCTTCATCCCGAGATCTTTGGTTACGTGAAGCATACCTCTTCCGACGGCTTTTCCGACGTTGAGCTTATGCTTTTTCTTTTCGTCGTCGAATTTGAGGTATACGGCGGGATTGTGGATTTCACCACGTACTTCCCCTTCCGGGTTCGCTTCGACGAGCATCGGTCCGATCGGACCGTCTCCCTTGATTCGAAGGGTCAGGCGTTCGCCCTTCTTATACATCAGACCCATCATCGCGGATACGGTCAGAAAGCGGCCGAAGGCGGCGGTTGCCGTCGGCCAGGTATGGTGGATTTTGCGGGCTTCTTCGACGAGTTCGGTCGTTTTGGATACGTAGATGCGGACCGTATCGTCGTAGGCACTCGATATCAGAGCGTAATCATTCATATATTTCACTTCCTCATATACCATTGTAGCACAATTGCTTACGTGGGGGCGTTATGATACAATAAGGCAGGTGATGAAATATGGGTTTTTCGATCGGACCGGTCAAACTCGATAACAGGCTCGTACTCGCCCCGATGGCGGGTGTTTCCAATCGGGCTTTTCGTGAGATCGTCCGGTCACTCGGAGCGGGACTGGTATTCGCCGAGATGGTATCCGACAAAGGACTTCTCTATGAGAACGAGAAAACGATGAACCTCTTGACCATGAGCGAAAAGGAAAGACCGCTCGCACAACAGATCTTCGGTTCCGACAAGGAAACCATCGTCAAGGCGGCGATCCGTATCGCGGAACATACACAAGCCGATATCATCGATATCAACATGGGATGTCCCGTGCCCAAAGTCGCACTTCGCGCACAGGCGGGAGCCGCACTCATGAAAGACCCCGACAAGATCCATGACATCGTATCCGAAGTCGTCAAAAGCATCGATAAGCCCGTAACCGTCAAGATTCGCAGCGGTTGGGACAACAGAAGCATCAACGCCGTAACCGTCGCCAAACGGATCGAAGAGGCCGGGGCTGCCGCGATTACCGTACACGGACGAACACGGGCACAGTCCTACAGCGGGGTTGCCGATCTTGAGATCATCAAGGCCGTCAAAGCGAGCGTATCGATCCCCGTGATCGGCAACGGGGATGTCGTTGACGGGCCGAGCGCGAAACGGATGATGGACGTCACGGGATGTGACGCGGTCATGATCGGGCGTGCCGCACTTGGGAATCCGTGGGTGTTTCGTGAAATCGAGACCTATCTCGAAACGGGTGAGATCGTTCAAAGGCCTTCCGACCGGGACATTCGGGACATGATGCTCGCTCATCTGGACGCTTTGATCGAACTGAAGGGCGAACACATCGCCATCCTTGAGATGCGCAGTCACGGACCGTGGTACCTCAAGGGCATGGAACACGCGAACACGCTCAAACAGAAGCTCAGCCGTACGCAATCCCGGCAAGAATTCGGCGAACATGTTGACAGTTT
>JAGYNT010000105.1 GCA_018399615.1 Acholeplasmataceae bacterium | reverse complement strand
GATCGTTTCCGATGACACGATCTGTGACGACCATCAAAGCGACAAGCGGTATGAACAAAAAATATTACTAAACATATGCCGAAATATATAGTGTCCGTTACGTTTTTTGCAAAAAACGGTTTACTTTTCCCGTGCTTTTCTATAGAATGGAAGTATAGAACACGTATGGAGGAAAACATAATGCCAAGACGAATTGATGACAGTTGTATCGCTTGTGGCGCTTGCCAGGCAGAATGCCCGGTAGACTGCATTTACGAGGGTGACATTTACCGGATCGATGAAGATGTCTGCATCGACTGTGGCGCATGCGAAGCCGTTTGCCCGGTTGACGCGATCAGCGAAGTCTAAGGATCCATTTCTGTTTAGACGACCATTCGGTCGTCTTTTTTTTAGCGATGGTATGTGACTTTGTTTCCCGTGATATCCTTTCTTTCAGGCCATGGCAACGCGCTATATCCCAAGGCCAGAGCTCCGAGTATCCGTTCATCCGGATTCAGTCCGAGATTTTCGAAGTGCGCGAGGACCTCCGGATTCTCGTTCATCCGTTTGAACTGATTGATATAGCAACTGCCAATCGAAAGCGACGTCGCGACAAGCATCATATTCTCGAGTGCGACGGCGACATCCGCCATCGCGTTATCGTTTTCTTTGTTATTGGCAACAACAATCAACGTCGGAGCACTGAAAAAGAAATCATAGTCGTGCTCCTTGGCGCGCAAAATCGCACGCTCGAGTTTCGGATAAGACGGATGGTCCTTAGGAATCGCGGCATAGGCGTCTTCGATCACGCGCCGGATTCTTTTTTTCAACTCATCCTTCTGAATGACGACAAAGTGGTTCTGCTGTACGTTCCTTCCACTCGGTGCGAGGCGCCCGGCCGTTACGATTTCATGAAGTTCTTCCTGCGAAATCTGCTCGTTCTTGAAGCGTCTGATGCTTCGACGGTCCTTGACGTTTTCGATGACCGGATTGTTCATACGCGTTCACCTTCCCTGACCGCTCGTCCGATCAAGAGGACAAACCAGACCAACGAAATGCCCAGAAGGGTATGGAACAGACCCGCGACATGATTGAAACCCGCCAGTTCAACCGCGAGCACCTGTGCGATTCCTCGCGTGAGCATGGACACGAGCACCCCGAGAAGCGAAACCTGATAGAGGATGAACCACGTATCGAAACGCTTGTTTCGGGTGATTTCAAACACGCGTTCGCATAACAGACCGAAAAGCATGAGTGCGAAACCGAGTGCGAGTGCATGGCCATGCAACACGGATAACTGTGTCGTACCCGTAAAATCGTGATAGACCGTGAATTCACGGTAGAACACGCCAAAAGTCAGCCCAAGAATCAGATAGATCAGGCTCATTATCCAGAATTTTCTCATTTCCATCATCCTTTCCGTGTCTCCTCTATGTTCATAATACATGCTTTCGTATCGTTTGTCGCCCGATTGACGACCGTACTGACCGGGTAGATCCGCATATCATCCTCCCGATAGGGCTCCAAGAGCGCTTGAAGTTCCTGTGACCCCTTCTTGGGATCGAGCCACATCTTCCCGGCATCGGGGGTCAGAATGACGGGCATCCGGTCGTGAAGCGATGACATCATGTGATTCGCTTGTGTTGTCAGGATCGCGCATCGGGCCTTCGAATCCGGCTGTTCCGTCATCCGATATATGCCCGCCATGAGAAACACGGGGTGATCCTTCAAAACGATACGGTAGGGTAATCTGTTCTTACCGTCTTTTTTCCATTCATAGAACCCATCGGCCAAAATCAGACATCGGCGACTTTGAAACAGCGGTTTGAAAAGTGGTTTTTCTGAAACGGTCTCGGCTCTCGCATTGATGATCAAAGGACTTTTGCCATAACGCGCATCGATTCCCCACGTCATCGGTCCGACGCGATAGACACCTTTCCCGAATATGAGTGTGGCGATATCCTGAGTCGGCGCGATATTGTATCTGGGCAGTTGGATGTGGTCGGACATTCCGATGGAAAAATAATCCTCAAGATAATCGTTCAGTTCTTCTTTGCTGACGGTTACGGTAAACCTTCCACACACGAGCCATCACCTCTTAGACCGTTTTTTATAGTATAACATGACGAAGGCAATAAAAAAATCCTTCCATCGGAATGAAAGGATTTTTCATGATCAATACATCGGTGGTTGTGGAACGGCTTGCTCATTGTCTTCCTTGATCTCGACGACCGCCGCTTCACTCGTGATCATGAGCGCGGAAATCGATGTCGCGTTCAGAATCGCCGTACGGGTCACCTTGGTCGGATCGATGATTCCCGCTTTAAGCATATCGACCCATTTGCCTTCCTTGGCATCGAAACCGTTGTTTGCCTTTTGGGTCTTTTGTATCTCGAGGATATCGGTCCCGTCGAATCCGGCGTTTTCGGCGATCTGCACGAGTGGGACTTGCAGACTGTCGAGAACGGCACGGATACCACGCTGGATATCGATGTTCTCATCCTTGAGGCTGTCCTTGAGTTCCTGATGGATCTCGACGAGTACGGATCCACCACCGGCGATAATGCCTTCGGCAATCGCCGCTTTGGTCGCGTTCAAGGCATCTTCGATTCGCAGTTTCTTTTCTTTCAGTTCGCTCTCGGTCGCTGCTCCGACCTTGATGACGGCAACCCCACCGGCAAGCTTGGCGAGTCGCTCTTCAAGACGTTTCTTGTCATAATCGGATGTCGAATGATCGATACGCGCCTTGATTTCCCGGATACGTTCCTCAAGAGCGCTCTTCTCACCCTGTCCACCG
>JAGYNT010000104.1 GCA_018399615.1 Acholeplasmataceae bacterium | reverse complement strand
AATTCCGTTGCCTATCCATCCAGGACGTTTTACTATTCGGATACGGGATTTTTCTACTTGGATTTATGTTGTAAAAAATCTATAACAAGCCCAATGCCAAGAAATTACTAGAAAACATACGTATCTCTCTACCACTGCAGGATCCGGCATGATCGTCTAGTGATCAGAACTTTGTTAGAAAATCGCTTGCTCCGGTCATGTTCATAAGCCAATGACTTCCTTAGACCATATCGTCCGCTCACATCGTCTTCGGTTCCGCGGGCCTATAACCTACAAGCCGAAAAGGGAACGGTCATGCGTTTCATGAACAATTCACAAATCGTTTGCCAATGAAAGAAAAGGCCGATTCCGTGGTATAATAGAGTCGTTGAAACAATGATTTTTCAAAGGGGTGTTTCGATGATCTATCCGATTCAGACGAATGTGTTCGCGATGACCGTTTTGGCGATCATATTTCTCGGTATGCGTCAGAACAAATCGATTGCTTTGAAGAATGAACGATATTTCTATTCGCTCATCTATTCGGTTGCGGCAATCCTGATCTTCGATACGGCAACCGAGGTTCTAAACGGTGTTCCCGGAACATTTTCCTACCTCCTTCATGCAGCGTCGCTTTTTTTCCTATATGCGACCTCCGGCATCATCATATTGTTTTGGATGTTATACACGATCGACTACATTGGTCTCAAGTCCAAGGACTTCATCAAACTGATCTATGCACTGCCGTCCACCTTGTTCGTCGTGATGGCTTTTCACAGTCTGTTTTTTGATTCGTTTTTCAGTATCGATTCGGACAATGTATATTCACGTGGTCCTTTGTTTTCTTTTTACACGCTGATCTTTGTCGGTTATGTCCTTTCGGTCCTGCTTTTTATTCTCTTGCATCTGAAAAACATGAAGCGTGCGGATTGGCTGCCGCTCATCACGTTACCGATTTTTCCTGCCATCGGCGGACTCATTCAGTTTTTATACTATGGGGCTTTATTGCTTTGGCCGATGACGGCGATGTCCTTATTGGTTGTTTTTGTTTTTATTCAGTTGCGACTGATCCGTGTCGACAATCTGACACAGCTTTACAACAAGCATGAATTCAACCGAAGAATTCAAGTGCTTGAAAAGAGCGCGCATCCTCAAAAAATCGGATGCATGGTATGTGATATCAATCATTTCAAAACGATCAATGACACGTATGGGCATTTCACGGGCGATATCGTTCTAAAAGAACTCAGTCACGTGTTCGAAGAGACGTTTAACCGCTACAACCACTTTGTGGCCAGAATCGGTGGTGACGAATTCGGTTTTCTGTTTCCGGTCGATCACGCACATGAGTTTGATCTGCACATAGCCCGGTTGCAGGAGAATCTCGAGCATTTCAACAGCAAGCATATCCTTGATTTCGACCTTTCCATCAGTATCGGTGCCGGACTATATGATCAAAGTGTGTTTCCGAGTCTGGAGAGTTTTTTCCGACATCTGGATGATGAGATGTATCGCAACAAGAAACAAGTGAAAAAACAAGAGCTTAGGACGTTCTGATGTCCGTGTGAAGGCGTCGCCTTCGGTTTCTGCGATCAATCGGTCGAGTTCAAGCCCGATATGCGCATGAAACCTTTCGATACGTGCAATCGAGGTGTCTCTGATTCGTTGTCTTTTTTTTCAGTGCCGGAAACGGATCGATGCGCTTCTGATCATCGCCGGATTGCTGAACAGGAATGGAATCGATGAGCGTGTTAGAGAAGAACGGTCTTGCTGGTAAAGGACATGCGCTCGATCAAGAGAATGATCCTTATGAAAACGCGATGCACGTCTTCGCATGAAGCGATTGACCGATCGTCTTGATTCCATGTTTCGTGGAATCGTTTTCCATGATTCAAAGACGTCATTCCGCCAAACATACGGTTGATTCTGATTCCGATGTAGTATAATGTATGCGAAAGGAATGAGACGGATCATGGAAAATGGAAATCTGGCAAAAACACTCGTGGATCTCAGAAAGAACAGAAAACTGACACAGAAAGCACTCGCATCAAAACTCGATTATTCCGATAAAGTCATCAGCAAATGGGAAACGGGAGAATCGCTTCCGGATGTCATGGCCTTGAAGAAACTGGCGGATTTCTATGACGTATCGATCGATTCGATCGTGCTCGGGACGAGCAAAAAGGATTCGAATCCGCCAAGCGAGCGAACGGATCACCGGATCGAACTCAAACAGATCAAAGGACCCTCGCGGTTACTTTGGGGTTCGTTGCTGATATGGACCTTGCTTTTTCTAAGCACATTTTTCGGTGATATCGAGATCTTTTTGGTCGCCGCGTTTGCCTATAGTGCGATCTTGTTGACGTATGGAATCGTTTTATCCTACTATACGTGGGAGGGCGAATACCAAGGACACGTCATAACCGTTAAAAACAGACCCTTGCAGGCCACACTTGAAATGGACGGCAAGCAGGTCGATCAAAACCATGCGCTCTTTGGGACGCACGTGAAATTGACGAGTACGTCCGACAACAAAACCATCAAGGCATACATTCATGGTCTTGTCCGGTTTTCATGCGATCTTTTCGTCGAATGAGAAACGGGATCGTTCATACGAGTCATGATCGATGATGCATGAGAAGCATTGGGATAGAAAAACGAGTCGAAGCGAATGGTCGCTTCCACTCGTTATTCTTTTTTTCGTGCGCCGATGAAAGCGCGGATGCTCTGATAGAAGAGATAGGTGACGATCAGAATCGTTCCGATCAGGTCGAAGACGTAACTCGTCATCGAATAACTGAAGATCGGTAGGGCAAGCAATGCCGATATGACGAAGACGTCCATGACCGTTTTGACCCTGTAGAGACCGCTTTGCG
>JAGYNT010000103.1 GCA_018399615.1 Acholeplasmataceae bacterium | reverse complement strand
TTGAGAAAACGCCGTTTTCAAAGGTTCTCGCATCGAATCAGTATGCGATTCTCGAAGTCAAATCGGATCAGAATTTCCCCCTATGGCTCGTAGAAAAACTTTCCAGTTTGAACATATACAGTCAACCCTTTTCCAAATACGGAAAAGCGTATGTGCAATACCTGACAGGAGGAACCCCCAATGACGATCTTCTATATCACGCTTGACATGACTGTCCTGACGCTCCAAAACATGCTTCTGGTTCTGAGCGCGGGAACGATCTTCGGACTGATCATGAGCTTCGTTTTCGCCTATACCCACAAGAAAACGGTCTACGACCATACGTTTCGGATGACACTGATCCTGCTTCCCGTCGTCATATCGATCATCATCATGCTCGTATCGAACAATCTCGCACGAGCCTTCAGTTTGGCCGGTGTTTTCACGCTCGTCCGTTTTCGGACGGCCATCGCCGATTCGAGAGACATCGCCTACATCCTTTCAACGGTCGGGATCGGTTTGGCGGCTGCCCTCGGTTATATCGGGTATGCGTTGATCATAACGGCTTTCATTTCCGCCGTTTTGTTGTTGCTGAATATGTTCCATCTCGATCAGGAAAAAACGAGCCATGCGAAACTAAGGATCATCGTACCCGAAAACCTGAACTACTCCAACGCCTTCGACGACATCTTTTCGACTTATTTGGACAATTTCAAACTCCAACGCGTCAAAACGACCGATTTCGGTTCCCTCTTCGAACTGACCTATCTCGTCAAGATCAAAAAGGGGATCGACCAGAAAAAGATGATCGACGCCATCCGGGTCAGAAACGGCAACCTGAACATCACGTTGAGTTCCGACTACGTCTCGCTCATGAGCGAGTAGTATTCCTTCCGATATAAAAAAATGCGAATAGAATTCGCATATGTTTACCGATGGTCGGGACGACAAGATTTGAACTTGCGACCCCTTGCACCCCATGCAAGTGCGCTACCAAGCTGCGCCACGTCCCGAACGGTCGAGCGAATATATTATACCAAATTAATCCCACAAAAAAAAGAGCTTGACGCTCTTTTATTTTGACTTATTTCGCCAAGGATCCCATCGGGTCCCAAGGTTTCAATATGATCGGTTCTTCTTCCCAGGCATCGAGGTATTCCTGGCACATGTACTTCCTGTGAATGACGGCCTGATAGACGTAGCGGTCGAACCAGGAATCGCTTGCCAGGAAATAACCCTTTTCACCATTCTTGTCACCCCAGCTGTTCTCGATCTTCCAACGATTGGGTTTCCCGTCGTCGAGATTGACCGCCGTGATGACCATCGCGTGGTTCATCGCGCCCTGACTGTAATCGAGCTCATCTTCCTTGCTCATGTGAAGGCTCATCTCAAGCATATTCTCATAGTCGAACGACTGATCGTCCCAGAAGCCGCTCGTCCGGTTCCCGTAACGTGCGACATCGGAACCGAACCAGACGATCTCATTCGAGAGAAGTTGTCTCAAGACGAGTGCTTTCAAGTCTTTCATCGGCAGATTCAGATACTTGATATCTCTTCCGCCGACAACATTGCCGAGATAGGCGACCGTATAGGTCTTCAGGTAGGGTTTATCCTTGGTCGGTGCGTTGATGACGCTGATATAATCCTTCAAAACGTCCCCGATCTGGTCCTGGTAGAACGCCTTCGGCGTCAGATCCTTGATGATGTGATAGTTTTCGTCCTTGTCGACGTATTCGAAATCGAAGCGCTTTGGCGGCGTCCCGAAATTCGTTGAAAGAAACGTGTAGAGCTCTTCGAGCGTCTTTTCCTTGAGCGACTCGAGGTCCTCTCTGGATTCTTGTCTGCGGGCGTTTGCGGCGTACTGACGAAGCTTGACGTTGATGATCTGGTTCATGAACCGGGTTTTCCCGGAACTGTCGGTTTCGACCATGTGTTCTTTCGGTACGATCCCATACTTTTCAATGAGCGATACGAACATATCCCATTGACCGCCGTCCTGGATTCCCTGTTTCAAAATATGTTGAAGCGTCCGGTCGTCCTGGTCACACTCCAAAAAGTCGTCGATCGATTCGATGAAATAGTTGATCTTTTCGAACTTGTCCCAGAAGGCGATATAGTTCTGAGACAACTCGAAGGACTTCAGATTGTGCTTCTTGGCGATCGTTTCTCTCAGGACGTTCAACCCCGCGAAGAGCCAGCACCTTCCGCTCGCTTTCTGATTGGTCACGGGAAGCGTCTTGATCTCGTTCGAGAAATAGAACTGCGTCAGGGGCTTGCGCTCCTGTTTCTCGAAGATCTCTTGCAGCGTATTGTTCATAATTACGCGTTGAAGCGCTTTTTGAACGGGCTTCTTTTCATAGTTTTCCTGGAACTTTTCGGTTTTCTTTAACGTAATCTCTTTCATATGTTCACCCTTCCTTTGATTATAACAGTCTCAATTCGCGTTCGTCCTTGAACGATTCGACGATCGCGTAATCGTTATCCTTGACGACGACAAGACTCGTACTGACGTAATCGATGATATTCGATACGCGCTGTGGCGGTACCGCGATCAGCAATTGAATGCTCAAACTGTTGTAGAACTTCATCATCGCGTCGATCCGGCTCTCATCCATGTTGTTGAAGGCTTCATCGAAGAGGACGATACACCCGGAATCGATCCGTTTGTTCTTTGTCAGAAGTTGCTGGAAAGAAGCGGCGATGACGATATAGAACGGAACTTGCGTTTCGCCCCCGCTCTTCTCCTTGGAGACTTTCGAGAAGTAGGACTTGTTGCCGTTGAGGTTGGTGACTTCGATGTCGTAGGACATGTAGTTCCGGTAATCGAGAAACTGGTAGGTGAGCTGATCGTGTTCGGGATCGTTCGAGGCGATCTTGTCGAAGAGTTCCATCAGGATGGATTCGTTTTTCTTGCTGAGACCTTCGGTAAAGAGCGTATGCTTCGATACCGAGTCGTTTCCCATGATCATGTCGTAATACATCTTGTATTCGGGAACATCACTGGCCTCGCACAGGAGTTGATAGGAATCGCTTCCGAACG
>JAGYNT010000102.1 GCA_018399615.1 Acholeplasmataceae bacterium | reverse complement strand
AGACACAGAAAAAACGTGATCTCATCATGATTGTCGCGCTCTTTGTCATCGTAGGCGGTTTTTTCTGGTTCTATCAGACCAACGCGTACAGCGGCGAAGCTTCACGTGCCTACATCTTCTACGGCAATTCCGCCGAACCGATCGTAACCGTCGATTTCGTTCAGAAGAAAATCACCCGACACGACGATCAAAACGTACCAAGCGACTATGATCAGGGATACCCCCACATCGACGAAGATGAACAGACGATTACGTTGCTCGGAGACTTCGAGAAGAACGGCGTCCGCCAGGAGGTCGTCATTCGCTATGATTTCGACAAGAACACCGTACAGGTAATCGAAGAAACGAGTCCGAACAACATATGCAGCAAAGAAGGAGAGTCGAGCGGTTGGCCCCTCATCTGTTTGCCGAATCGAATAAGAATCGAGTTCGAACAATCGGATGAAGACTTCATCGTTTGACGAGCGGACTATGAAAAAGAACATGAAGATGACGCTTCTCGCCAATTTTCTGGCGATCGCGATCGTCTTGAACATCATCGAATCATTCGTGCCGATCATACCCGTGCCCGGAGCCAAGCTCGGTTTCGCGAATGTCGTCACGCTGATCATACTGTACGGCTATTCCTTCAAGGACAGTTTTCTCGTGTCCATGTCGCGGGTTTTTCTCGTATCCATATTGATCGGAAGGTTTCTCGCCCCGACATTCTACATGAGCCTGAGTGGCGCGATCCTGTCGCTCATGGTGATGGGGATGTTCAAGAAACTGAACTTTTTCAGCATTCTCGGCGTCAGCGTCATCGGATCCTTTTTCCATGCGATCGGACAGATCATTGCCGGTGTATTCGTGATCGGCAGTACGGCTGTCATCGCGTATTTGCCGATCATGCTCTTTCTGAGTATTCCCGCCGGAGCACTGACCGGCATCATCGCGCAACGCTTTCTTTCCGTCTGGCAGACCTGGAATCGGCAAATCCGATGAAAACCCGGACAAATATGAGCGATTACGCTTGATAATTGGTTGTGGGAGTGTTATAATGACTTCGCAAAACTTACTATGGCGAACAAGCCATGGCGGAAGGAGATATCAATCATGAAAGCGGGAATCCATCCCAAGTACCACGTTGTCAAAGTCAAGTGTTCAACGTGTGGAGCCGAGTTCGAAGTTGGAACGACTTCGGAAAACATCCGAGTCGACACATGCTCGAACTGCCACCCATTCTACACCGGTACGCAAACTTTCGTACAGGCTGCTGGACGCGTTGAGAAGTTCAACAGACGTTATGGCTTGAACGAAGATCAGAAAGAAAGCAAATAACGTGATGCCATATCACGTTTTTTCTTGGCAGGGGGTCTCACATGTATCATACGTATAAGAACGGGATCATCGAAGTCGTCTGCGGACCGATGTTCGCCGGCAAAACCGAAGAACTCATCAGACGAATCAAACGGCTCGAATACGCGAAGCAGAACGTCTTGGTTTTCAAACCGAAAGTCGATACGCGCTATCGTGCCAACGATGAAATCGTTTCACACAACCGAAACAAGAAGTCCTCGATCACGATCGGGCAGAGCAGTGAAATTCTCGAATACGTCAAGGATGATACGGACGCGGTCATTATCGATGAAGCGCAATTTTTCGATGATGGGATCGTCGCGATTGCCGATCGACTCGCCGATCAGGGGATACGTGTGATCGTGGGTGGGCTCGACCGCGATTTCCGCGGGGAACCCTTCGGTCCGATGCCGGCACTTCTCGCTCAAGCCGAATTCGTCACCAAACTTACGGCCATCTGCGTCAAAAGCGGGATGCCCGCGACCAGAACCCAACGCATTATCAATGGGAAACCCGCACACTACAAGGACCCGACGATTCTCGTCGGAGCCGAAGAGTCCTATGAACCTCGCTCGAGGCATTTTCATGAAGTCCCCGGAAAACCCCGGTAACCCCGCTTTCATGCGGGAAGCCCTCAAAGAAGCCGAGAAGGCCTATCGGAAGGGCGAAGTACCCGTTGGAGCGGTCGTCGTCCGTGCGGGACGCATCATCGCACGTGCCCACAACCTTCGTGAACACAAACAGTCCGTCCACGGGCACGCCGAGTTTCTCGCGCTGATGAAAGCGGCGAAAAAATGTGGAACATGGCGATTGGAAGATTGTGATGTTTATGTTACAATGGAGCCGTGCCCGATGTGTGCCGGCGCGATGCTGCAAGCACGCGTCCATGCACTCTATTACGGGGTCAGGGATCCGAAGGCGGGCGTTGCGGGCAGTCTGTTGAACATGTTCGAATTGCCGTTCAACCACAAGCCTTACGTCGAGTCGGGACTTCTGGCCGAAGAAAGTTCGACATTGCTCAAAGCATTCTTCAAAGAACTCCGAAACAAAAAGTGATGGCCCCCTCGAGCATCATCATTCAATAGTAGGGTGTGAACCTGGTCAGGTCTTAACCGAAGCAGCCATAAGCACTTCTATTATGTGGATGATGATGCTCGAAGGGGTTTTATCGAAGTTGACTGACAGACACGGTTTTACGTGTTATAATATGAATATTGGAGGCGAACACATGAAACTCAACACGAAAGTGTACAAACACTTGGCGGACAAAGAGCCGTTTGAAACACAGGAAATCAATGGAAAAAGGGTTGATTTCCACTACATGAACGATACGCCCTTTTTATTTCAGTACGGATCGAAAGGACGGTTTGCCATTTGGGCATCCAATGGTACGGACTACAAGGTTTTGATCGAAAAATCGTATCATGACGTCATGAAGGATTTCTATCAGAAGGACGTCAATGCGATCTGGCTCAACTTTCTGGAAAAGATCAGTGTCATCAACCGTAAGATCAATCTCATGTTCATCATTCCCACACTGCTGATCTACCTTCTGATCGCATTTCTCGCATCACAGTATTTCCAGGACAACCTTCTCGTCGTCCTCTTGATCTTGCTGGGTGTCATCATCGTGACCAACATGGTTCAGAATCGGATCATCGGTAATCGCGTAAGGGCACAGAACAAGGAAGCTCAGGATGCGATT
>JAGYNT010000101.1 GCA_018399615.1 Acholeplasmataceae bacterium | reverse complement strand
ATAGGAACCGTTCAGATCGCTGTGGTAGAAGTTGATGCCTTTCGCCGCGTCCGCCTCGTATCCGAGTGCCTGATAGAACTTCTGGTTCCCCCGCACCAGGTGCATGAGGTCGAAGAGCCGTTCGGCGAGATCGAGCAGACGCTCCCGATGTTCCGGAAAGAGGTCCGCCATTTCCTTCAGTCGCGTTTTCTCGAACGACTGATTGTAGACGACGATCGATCCACCGTCTTCCTTGATGACGTCAAGCATGGATTCGACCAGTTCGCGCCGCAAGTCCTTGTGTTCGGTCGCGATATACCCGTAATTGTCGGAATCGAAGTCGCAGACTCCCGGTTCACGCTCGATATGGATCGAGTACTGAAAGAGCGACTGGCTGTAGGGCTTCTCGCCGTAGAATCGCGGCAACGGACAGGGAAACGTCTCGAAATCGAGATGATAGATCGGGTATTTCAAAGACTCGATACCGGCTTTGATCTTGTCTTTCCTGTAAAAGGGCCGATCGCGTTCGATCGCTTCGCGTTGAATCACGTTGTCATCCCGTTGAAGCCACGACCGCGGGATATCGAGAGCATGGGTGTAGCCGCTATTGATCAGGTCGAACCGCTCATGCTTTTCCCCCTTTTCGTCACGGAACCCGTGGTGCCCGTGCAAATAGACGAAAAGCGAGTTCTTCCGAGGGATCTTCTCATAACAGATCGGATAGAACATGCACTGCCTGACGTCGTTCCTCTGGCAATGAGGGCCCAAATCGACCGGTTTCACGCTGAGGGCATTGAGCCTTTCGACCAGTCGTCCGATGTCGTCCTTGATTGTCGGCATCAACGATTCCGTCACGCTCGTGAGATCGATGAACGTGATCACACCATCATCATAGACGGGATTCCCGTCCGGATCGGTCCGTCCGTCCTGAACGTATTCGCTGTTCAGGACGACAAGGTAATACCGGATTCTCTTCTTGGTATCACGCGCGTGTTCATGGACGTAGCGCTGATAAGCGAGGTCATAGACGTAGCGTCCGACTTTGTCGAGTCTGGAACCGAGTTTCTGAAGTTTCTTTCGATAGTCGTTGTTGACGGGTTCGCCCAAGTCTTCCCTGAGCATGAGAATGCCTTCGGGCGAATACGAGAAAATCGACCTTTTCCGTTTGTTCTGGTCGCGAAACGTGATATCGAGAAATTTCCTGCACGTGGTCGCCTTGACTTCAAGGATCCGAATGTCGTCATCGTCTTCCTGGTAACCGTCGAGAAAACAATAGAACCGGAATCCTTCGTACGCGAACTCGAACCGCTTCTGTTCATACGTGTCGAGACTGTAGATCACGTTTCCGCCGAACCGGTTCTCGATCGCCTGACCCGCCAGGATTTCGATCCGCCGATAATATGGCAACATCGTTTCCATCTGTTCGTCCCGATGCAAAAGAAGCTCCGTGCCTTCCTCATCGATCATGGCATCGAGCAGCGTCATCGTTTTCGCCCGGTTCTCTTCACTGAACAGATCCTCGAGTTCGGGGTCCTCCGAATGGGCTACGATCGCCTTTTCCTTTTCCCGACGAATCTCATCGAGCGCAGCGTAGCGGTCACAGCGAATGTAGTTGATCAACCTTGTTTTCGATATGTACACGTGCATCACCGCCCCTATTATATAACAAAATATCGGAAATATCGAGCGTCCCTTCGAGAATGAAAAACCCCCGTGAAAAGGACGGTCCATGTGTCCGGACCGCCCGAATGGGTGTTGTTACTCTGTGACGAAGAAGATGAGTATGCTCCCGCTGAGAATGGGCGTGATCGTCGTCAAACCCGACTCGCCGAGTGCGGTAATCAATTCATCATTTATACTTTCACCGTAGTCGAAATCGATATGGGCATCCTGTGTCTTGTCGAGTTGGCCCACTCCCTCGTAATAGCGCAGGAGGGCACTGAGTTCTTCCTGGCTCTCGATATGGAAATCGTAGGTGACATCATCGACCGTAAACGTTCTTTGTTGGTAATGGTTGTACGGGGTATCGGCGATGATCTCGAGGTGTGAGGTCGCGATATAGTGCTCTTCCATCTTCTGATCGGTAATGAGGAAGAACTTGTACGTGAAGACTTCATAGGACGGTGCGTCTTGCGAATTGATGATCAGATTCGCGGACGTCGCGTCGATGACGTACCAGTCACCATCGAGATTGACCTTGTTCCAGGCGTGTAAAACGGTATTGAGCGGATCGGCGGGTTTGCCGATGACACGGATGACTTCAAGTCCTTCGATCCGTCCCATGACGGTAAAGGCTTTGGAATATCCGTCACAGACGACACGCTTGTCGATGAAGACCCCTTCGAGATAGAAACCGTTATACTGATGAATGTTGTCTTCGTTTTGTACGAGCTTGTCGAGTAGTGCGTTGTCGTAGGTAACCTCGAAAACGAGATACTGGTAGATTGCCTCGAGTTTTTCGATTTCGGACATCGAATCATCGACAATATCTCTCAAGACATCGCGGGCGGCGAGATACATCGCTTCCGCCGGCGTATCCGGTTCATTGAAAATCGGACGATAGCCCTGTTCGAGCACGTAATAGAGTTGGTCGCTCGTCGTTACGGCATAGGTGTCGGTAATCTGATCGACGGCGAAGTCGTCGAACGTTTCGTCGCGAGTAGCAGCCGTAAGTTCCGTTACGAGGGCATCCTTCTGGACATAAGCGGGCTCCTCGGAAGCGGCGACGACCGCCTGTTCGTCGTATGTCGCCGAAATATCGATCTCATTCCCACTTTCGAAATAACTGTAGCTCATCGAAACGTTGACTTGCAGAAGCAGGTTGTCGAAGGCCGTGTTGACTTCGTCGGGGATCGTTTCGAAATCATAGTCGAGCGTCACGGTCGCTTCCTCGATCCGGTTGAAGAACATGTAGTCGAAATATAGGGAGAGGTAGTCGACCGATGGAATGACGGTCGAAGGCTCGGTGCCGAGAAAATCTCTCGTGTTGTCGTTGCGCAATACGCCGTAGATCACAAGATCGGCCGCAGGCATCGTTTCGAACGTATAAGGCATGCTATGTTCTGCGTCTTCGAACCAGAGAAGGGTGAACCCATCGTCGT
>JAGYNT010000100.1 GCA_018399615.1 Acholeplasmataceae bacterium | reverse complement strand
TCACCTATCACGAATTGAGAGAACTGTCCTATATGGGTGCGAATGTCCTGCATGAGGAGGCGATTCGCGCGATTCAGGACTCGAATATACCGATTCACATGCTCAATACCAATGCCATGGACGAAGAGGGGACGTTGATCCGAAGAACGTGTGACAACGGGTCGTCGATCATCACGGGGATTGCCGGTAAAAAAGGGTTCACGGTGTTGACCGTTACGAAAAGCAATGCCGCCTCGAAACGTTCGGTCATCGAGAACGTCCTCAAGGTGTTTTCCGAGTTTCGGGTCAACATCGAACACATTCCGTCTTCGATCGACGCGTTCAGCGTGATCGTGGTTTCGAAGGACATCGAGCCCGTTTTCTTCGATCTTATGAGTGAGATCCACCGGATCGAGGATGTGACAGACGTTACGTTCGAAAAGGACATGGCGTTGATCAGTGTCGTCGGCCGAAACATGTCGACGAAACCGGGGATCGCCGGTAAACTGTTTTCCGCGATCGGTCATGAAGGGATCAACATCAATATGATCGCTCAATCCTCACAGGAAATCAATATCGTCGTCGGTGTCAGGAATGAGGACCTCGAAAGAACGATTCGTGCCATCTATCACGCTTTTTGAAACATCGCGTAACCACAAAACCGCGGTCACGCGGTTTTTTTCATTTTAGGTATTGTGTAACAGATAATACTGTGTTATAGTTGATACAAGGAAGTGATGACTATGAATGCCCAGTTTAAACGCGGGATCCTCGAACTTTGCGTCCTTTCTCTTCTCGTCGACCGCGAACTCTACGGTTATCTGATCATCGATGAACTGTCCGAGCATATCGATGTCAGTGAAAACTCGATCTATCCGATCTTGCGTCGTTTGACCAAGGACGGACATTTCGAGACGTATCTCAAGGAATCGAGTCAGGGAGCTCCGCGCAAGTATTACCGAATGACGGAAAAAGGATTTGTCCACTATCTCGAACTGCGGGAACAGTGGGATTCGTTTATCGGTGGTGTTTACCATATCATCAACCAAGGAGGAAAAAAGAATGAAGACATACATCGAAGATTTGCGTCAAGCATTGAAAAGAAAAAACATGAGTGATGCGTCGATCGAAGAGATCATTCAAGACCATGAGGAAATGATCGAAATCGCTTTGAATGAGGGACTGATTGAAGCGGATATCCGAACCAAGTTCGGTGACCCGGTCAAGGTTGCTGAAGAACTCGCGGAACAGACGTCGGATGATCCTTTATCGGAACCGGACGAGTGGAAGGTCCATTCGACCTATGAACTCGAAGAGAAGACGCTTTCGATCGACGTTCATCTCGTCAATGAACAGATCCTGTACAGAGTCGGTAAAAAGAAAGAGCTCGTTTTGCGATATTCGAGCAAGCATGCACTCAAAGGGTATGACATATCCTTGGATAACAATCTGTTCACGCTCCGTGCGCCATCACGCAAAATGTTATCGTTCATTTCCGACAAGCATGTCGAGTTCGTGCTCGAGGTTCCCGAATCGGTCATGGTCGGCTCACTTTCTCACAAAGGGGTCAACGGCGATAGCGAATACAAGGGATTGAATCCGGAAAAACTGGTCGTCGATACGACCAATGGCGATCTCACGCTTCAAGGGATTCGTGCCGATCGGATAACGATTCACAGTGTCAATGGTGATCTGTCTTTGAAAACGTGTTCGGTCAGGGAACTCGTGCTTTCCTCCGTTAGTGGCGACGCCGGACTTTCGGAAACCGAAGTATCCGACTGTTTCAAGTGGCATGCCGTAAGCGGGGACCTGGAACTCGAATCGACGACGTGCGATCAGTGCCTGTTCGAAGTCGTAAGCGGTGACGTCAGTGGCAAGGAATTCTATCCGAATTCACTCTCGTTCAAGTCCGTCAGTGGCGATCTCGATGTTTACAATCTCAAAGAGTTTTCACCGTCCTCATGGAAGACGAAAAGTCTTTCAGGAGATGTTTCCTTCCACGGATGCTTTCGGGTTGCATGAGTCTTTTGAGTCCGAAATCATCGATTCGACCGACCACGAGAAAACCGTATGTCACGTACGGTTTTTTTCTATTTCCGCAGCAAAAATGATATAATGATTATATGAACGTCATCACAAGGAGATGAGTCCAACATGTTTAGGGAAGCGATCAAAAAAACGAAAAACTATACGACCAATGTCGTCCTTTCGATGCGTCGGTTGAGTGGCAAGGTCGATACGGCGATGTTTACGGCGATCATCCTCAATCAGGATGGTGATTTCTTGTCGAGTGCGCATACGTTTCAGATGATTTCGGAATACAAGAAACATCAGGAACAGATCAAGAAAAACCGGGCACGTCGCGAGGAGCTCAAGACCATGGGGCTTTCGAAGGAACAGGAACAGGCGGAGATGATCAAGATGCTCGATCATCCGATGTCGATCACGCACATCGATTTCTATGTTCCCAGGTTCAAGGCGAGTGTCGATGTTTCAACGCTCAAAACCGATTTGCACAAGGATCTCGCGACCTTCCGTCTCAAGAACCGTCCGCCCTTGGGGATTCATGATTTTCCTCGCTTTTTCGACAACAACCAGGACATGGAAGTCGGTACGCAACTCTGTCGTCTGGGCTATGCTTTCAACGAAGCGCGCGTCGCTTTCGCTCCGAAAAAGGGGTTTCTCTTTTTCGAGAAGTTCAGTACTCAGGAGATGTATCCCAACGACGGCATGCTCACACGCTTGAGGACACTTTCGAAATCTTCGAACATGCCGTTCGAAGGGAAGTTCATCGAACTCTCGACCCCGGGATTGAAAGGTCAGAGCGGATGCGCGATTTTCGATACACACGGGACGGTCTACGGAATTCAAAGCCATACGTCCCATCTGCCGCTCAATATGGCCGTTCCTTTTCCGAACAAGATGCAGGTCGTGACACTCGAACACCAGGTACTCAACGTCGGTCTTGGCGTTCATGCCGTTGAAGTCGAGAAATTCCTGCTGGCGCATAACATCGATTTCTGGGTTGTCTGATCAAAGGAGCACATGACTTATGATCCATCTCGAACCGATTGATACGAACAATTTCTGGGATGTCGTTTCGCTCAAAGTGACGCAAGAACAGGAAGGATTGGTCACGTCCAATGCGGTTTCCATC
>JAGYNT010000010.1 GCA_018399615.1 Acholeplasmataceae bacterium | reverse complement strand
CCGTCTTCTTCGTGATTCTCGATAAAACACGTCAAAAAACAAGGGCTTCCATGCGCAATGGAAGCCCTCTGTAAAAAAGAGTCAGGTCAGTCACAGAAGATCTTGACATAGGTGGACTGCGTCTCGCCTTCTTCGTCCAGCTGATAGAGATAGGTGTAATCGTCTGACAACCGGTAACTGGCATGCAGGAAGGAGCGATCCGGTTCCCAGAATTCGAGGACGTGATACGTTTCATACAAAACGATCTGCCAGCGACCTTCGGTCGTATTCTTGTAGCCATCCGGGGTTTCGTATTCGAAGAAGAGATAGTTCGTCGGATGATCCGGGTTCTCATCCATCGAATAGAACGTGAGATAGGCGTATTTCGGTTCCGGATTGTCATTCGCGTGCGATTCGAATCGGTAGGTTCCCCAGAAGTTTCCATCAAACTGGGGATAAGGTGGTTCGTTGTCTAGGAAACACACGACCGAGTCGTCATCGGTGTTCGTCTCACCCGTATAATGGACGCGCAGACGCTTGAAGTCACTGTAGCGATAATCGGATCCGTCATCGTGCATGGCGAGCACACCGTAGGTGTTGTCGCCTTGTTCAAGAGTCGCTTCGAAGTAGACATAGCCGTCATCATCGGGCAGATAAGGACCATCGATGAGCTGATTGTCCCGGTAGAGAAAAATCGCGACATCGGAGTAACCGGTCGAAACCGATAAAAGAACGGTGTCCTTGAGTGCAGCGGGCATGTTCGGATTGTGTTCATCCTGATTGAGAACCAACTGGCGGTCCAAGAGTTCCCACGTGTGATCGTCGATATTTTCGGCATTGTAGACGCTCAGATACTCAAGGGTGATCGTCGGCATGAGGTCCGTACCGATCGTCTGGTCTTTGACCTCATCATAGCGGTCTGCGATCGTGTCCCGATCGACCAGAGCCCACGTACCGATGAAAACGAAATCGTTGTACGCGATCGCGCCATTGGTCGAAATGTCTTCGGCATTGGCTCCCGATGAGTAGTCATTGAAATGATTACCGTCGATTTCGACGAAACGGTCGTCCTGTCCCGGATAGTTCGGGTCCGCGACATAGATGCGGTGTTGCGTGACCTTGTAGGCCAGAATGGCGTGACCGCTCGTACGGTTCCCGTCCATATCCCTTTCATAGATTCCCATGAACTGAGGTTCGCCGGTCATGAGCATGGCGTAGGCGAAAGATTGCTTGATCTTGGCGTCGTTGTAGGTGCTCGAATAATCGAGGAATTCGTGGAATGCTTCCGCCTCCCAGTCGATCGTCGCCTGGATGACCGAAGCGAACCGATAGCCGAGTGAGTCGTCTTCCCAGAAATCGGGAGTCGCTTCGAGCTCGTTGTTGTCGAAGCGGGTGAAAAGACTTTCTTCGCCTAGGGCGCCCTTCTGTTCCGTATAATACCAGCCCATGGTGATCGCCTGCCCGGCACAGTGCCCGTAAGGTGCGATGACCGATCCGTAATTGACGAACGACCAGTCGTCTGTTCCCGGAACGAAACCGGAGTCGACCGACGTGCCGGAAGAAAGATAGGCGCGCTCGAGTTCTTCGACCGTTATTTTAGAGACGACGACCGAAGAGAAATGTGTTGTCAGAATGTCGATTCCATCATTTTTCAAGTCGACGGAAGGAATGGCTTCGAGTTTTCCCGTCTCGATATCCATATAGAAGGCCATCGCGAACTCGGTTTCCGTGTCGATCGTAATCGGGATGGACAGAGCCAACGGCTTATCGGCTTTTTTCCGGTCGTTTTCAATCGTAATCAAAGGTGTAATCGGTTGAAACGCATCGCCGTGTTCGTGCGACTTGATCTCAGCGACGCTGATCACGAAGTCGACCGCTTCGTCATAGGCTCCTTCAGGTATCGACATTTCAAAGCCTTCGAGTTCCGGGTCATCGACCGAGATCGATCCTCCGTCTGTACCGATGCTCGTTTCAGCGACCGTCTTTCGTTCGCCGAGATCGACAGAATCGGAGTCGTTGAACATCATGATGACAACGACGACAGCGGCGATGATCAGGACCGGAAAAATTAGTTTTGCCAGAGATGATGCTTTCATGTGTTTCCCCTTTCACGGATCGATATCAAGAGATCCGGTTCATGTATGTGATGTGTGGTTCTGCTTTTGCAAGGCATATGTTACGAAAAATACTCACATTTTCCTAAAATAGCGAATAACGATACCGTCTCTTCCCTGGAAGCCCATCGGCCAATCCTGTGCGATCCGACTCGCATAGATTCTGAAGACCGTTTCGTGGCCGGAGTTATTCGTCAGGACGAGTGATCCGTCGACGACTTCCCATGTTCCTTCGCCTGTTCCCGTTGTTGTCTGCGAACCCATCGAGGAAGAAGTCCAACTGAAGCGGTACGCATAAGTGCCATCGTCATTCAGCGTATAGACTTCGTAGGTGACGATGAAACCGATGTCCCCATCGGCAACTTCATAGACGTATTCACCGGTCATGTGGGAGGGCGTCAGTCCTTGGGAGATCTTTTGAGCGGCATCGAGTCGGTCATTCATTTTTTCTTCGTAGTCCGTCCTGTTCTGGTCGTATGAGGCGATATAGTCGGACACGGCATCGGTCGGATCGGGTCGTTCTTTGAGTTCGGATTCGATTTGTTGCCTATGAATGGAAAGAATGCCCGAGACGTCATCAATCAACTGATCCTTGATCGTTTTGGCATCGGATTCCAGTTCTTCTTTGAAGTGTTCGAGTCTGGACGCATGGATCTCGGAAAGATCATGGATCAGTTCGCCAACATCCTTTGTGATCGCTTCTTCCAGGGAAACATCATCGAAAAGAGCGAGATAGTGGTTGACGATGCGTGCGTGCCCTTCGGATAGATCATGGTTTTGCATCAACTCCTGAACGGATGTGTCCACGTCTTTCGCATCGAGAATCATGGCGGCGATACCAAGCGGTTCCAAGGTGTCCTCGATTACCGCACCGATTCGATCTCTGAAATCCGTGTCTTTCGTATCATCGGTGTGCCTGGAAGCGATCGTGATCGATTGCAGGACGACATCCGGCTCGAGATATCCGCAGCGGACAACGGCCTCGATCCATGAAGCGAGCGCGTCGTCGATCGTTTCGCCGATGAGATCCATTTCGGCATAGACGATCTCGGCATCACGATTGACGAGGTCAAGCGAGAGCACCGTATCGTCATCATCGACGAGGAAGACGACTGTCGGATTGATTTCAATCGAAACGAAGTTCGCTTGTGTCAAAAGAGGATCCTGATCGTTTGAATCCGGATTCTTGTCTTTGCACGATTGCAAGGTGAAAAGAAATAGAAAAATAAAAAAACACAAAAGACTTTTCTTCATAGAAAACACCTTCTTTACTTGGTTGTAGGATGTCATAATTATATGTTATGTCTCGTTTTATGTCAACAATCTTTCCGTCTTTTTATGCCAAGAAGTGTAAGATTGTTGTGGTTTTATGCATGTGGTGACGCATCGCCGGTGAACTCAGTCGCTTTATCTCAAACCCGCACTTATTCTTTGGTTGAGGCCTTCATGCAGTCAAAGACCGAAAATCGACTCTTAGAGTTTTTCCCCGAAAAGTTGATCATCAAATCGAGCAAATGGTACCATCTAAAACTTGATTCCATGGCAGGAGTTTGAAAAAACTACTTTCGCCTCTTTTTTCGCGTCGAGGACGAAACGCGATCCCTGTAAGGCAGATCTGGCGCTTTGATCATTCAAACCGATAAGGGTTTAACAGACCGTGAGACCATTGAAACCATAAAGAAACACCGATGCTCAGTATTTCTCGGGCTGATGACTACATAACCGAAGATCTTTTGATTTCACGCCTATGCAAGTATCGTCAAAAGATTGGTCTCGATCGATCCAAGCGGACATGATCGACATCCTGCTCAAAGGACACGAGATCGAGTTCCCCAATTCAAAGAGGGTGAAAAAGAAAATGCGGATCGCTATCCATTGACGCAACCGTCGTTCCCGTAAACATCACATATCCTACGGACTTGAAACTCTTGAACCAAGTCCGGGAAAAGACAGAATCGATCATTGATACGTGTCATAAGCAATCCGGCAAAAAAATAAAACCGGGAGAACAGGACGAAGAAAAAGCTCGCAAGGAATACTTGAATACGCAAAGGCCAAAAGGCTGAGTTCAAACAAAAGGTGGACAGCCAATCGTATACAACTTCAATACATCCGAAAGAATATCCAAAGCATTGAAACACGTGTAACTAAGGGCATTTATGCCCTTAGTGAGGCCAATCAGGCTGAACTTGAACTTTGCAAGACCATTTATGATCAACAATATACAATGTGGAAAACAAAGACCCATCAACATGATCACCGGATCGTCAGTATGCCCCAAATCCACACGTTCGCTGTATCGTTCGGGGAAAGCGGGGAGTCCATATGAGTTCGGACCAGTTAGCGGCCGTGTAAGCAAGGTAAACGGATTCATTCGAATCGATAAGATTTCCTCATTCGATAACTTCAACGAGAGTGCTGACGCTTCAAGGTATCGTGATGCTTATTATGAGAAACATGGCGTATACCCGGAGGTCGTTCGAGGGGACAAGATCTATCAGACACGCAGCAACAAGATGTTTTGTTCAGAGCGGTGGAATCTCGCCTTAGCGGTCGACCACTTGGAAGACTGAAGAAGGCGGACTGGAGATCATATTTGGCTCAGATCAAGGAAGACTTTAAGAAACGGCTTGAGATTGAGGGGGTCTTTGAGCCCTAAAAGACGAGATATGGTTTAGCGAAGTTGATGACTCAAGCTTCCTGAGTCACAAAAGGCTAGCATCGGACTTGTATTTTTTGTCATGAACCTCTTACAGGTTCTTTCCTTTTACTCATTTTTCTGGAGGCTCTTGAAATGCTCATTTTCGCGATTGAAGTCGATGATGAAGCGCGCGGAGTTCGAAGATGAACGACCTGGTTTTCTGGAAACGTCATAAAATCAACAAACCCTAATTATATGTTATGTTCCGTTTCATGTCAACAACCTTTCCGTTTTTTTCTGTCAAGAAGTGTAAGATTGTTGTAGTTTTATGCGTGGGGTGACGTATCGCCGGTGAACTCAGTCACTTCGATTCCTGCAGGAACGAAGTCCCAAACAAAATGCCTATACCATAAATCATTGCGTTTTGTTATAATGGAATGTGAGGATAATCCACATTTTTCAGAATAGGAGAGAGGAGGCTTGAAACAGTCGCCTCATGGGAATATGATCGTATTGGTAGGAGCGAGCGCGAGCGGAAAAACGGAAGTTGCGAGACGACTATTCAAGGATTACGGATACCGAAAGTCGTGACGACGACGCGAAATCCCCGGGACAACGAAAGAGATGGCGTGGATTACCATTTTATCGGAAAAAGCGTTTCGATGACCTGCGCAAGCTGTCCGCTTTTGTCGAGGTCACGCACTACGGCGATCATTATTACGGGATTCAGAAAAAGGATATCGATCGTTATGGTGTCGTCATCGTCGATCCGAATGGCGCGAACGCCCTCGTCGAGGCTTTGACGAAGACGCATGCGCGTCGTACTGGTCGAAACCGATGAAACGATCAGAGAAAACAGAATGCTTCATCGCGGTGACTCGGATCGAGGCGACGAGGAAGCGCTCTTGAATTCGATCGTCTCCATTTCAAAAGAGAAAATTTCACCCGCATCGACCATGTTTTCCACAATGATCGGATCGCACTTGAGGATCTGACGCTCGCCATACATGAGGCTTACTTAAAAAACATCTAAAATGAGACGAATTGATTCGACCTGAGCGAGTATTTGAAAAGTGCTTGCTTTTTTTCATGGTTGTGATATACCTGAACGATATAAGCCCATACCATATCTTTTCTAATAAGGACTGATCACACCATGTTCAAATACATCATAACGCGTATCGTATTTATGGTCATCACGCTTTTTCTGGTGATTTCGGTCATGTTTATCGCGACCAGGCTCGCCATGTACAAGCAGTTCTCAACTCCGGGACCGATCAGCCAGTTTTTCAGTCCGGTCAGCGAACAGTATTTCGCCTATATCAAGGGTATTTTCACACGATTCGACTGGGGTACGGATCAAAAAGGGAATCCGGTATGGGACATCGTACTTCAAAAAGCGCCTTTGACGATCAAAATCAATCTGATCGCCTTTGTGATCTATATGACACTCGGCATCGGATTCGGTATTCTCTCCGCAGTCAAGAAAAACTCGCTCTTCGATCGACTGTTCAGCAGCATCACACTCGTTTTGGGCTCGATCCCGAGTTTCATCATGGTATTCGTGCTGATCATCTATATCGGATATCGTCTGCAATTGCTTCCGCCGATCTATCCCGTCGGCGCCGGCGATCTCAACTTTTTCGGGACGATCCGGGCGGTCGCGATTCCATTGATCGCGCTTACGCTCGAGCCGCTCGCGAAAATGACGCGCCTTGTCCGTAATGAGCTGCTCGAGAGCTTTGACAGTTCCTATGTCCTGCTCCTGACCACGAAAGGACTCAATCAAAGACAGATCATTTTTCGCCATCACATCAAGCATTCCGCGGTCTCGATCGTTCCCGAAATCGCACCGACGTTCATGTATGTCTTGTTCGGATCGTTTTTCGTTGAAATGATTTTCAATGTCCAAGGACTCGCCAATCTGTTTTTCGATGCCTTGTTCAAGCCCTTCATGGACCGGTATTACGTCAAAATCGACATCGAGACGACCATTCTGATCAGCGTGTTCTACGCAGTGTTCGGGATGATCGCGACGCTTCTTATGGATACGCTCTATGTCCTGATCGACCCGAGAATCAAAATGGGGTCGAAAAAGACTTCGCTCGAAGGATAGTCGTTCGCTTTGCAAATATGCGTCAAACACGTTATACTAGGAGTGAAAATGATCATCGTCAAAAGGCCGAATATCCGATTTCAATGAAGGAGGAAGAAACCATGAATTACCGTATCGCATCCGCGTTTCCACATCCGATCATCGAAGAGAAAGAGGGCCCGTTCATCTCCATTTACCAGGAAACACACAGACATTTTTCCGGGAACAGAAAAGATCTGATCGTGTTCAAGAATTTGTTGAAGGACGTCTTGTCATCTTTGGAAAAAAAGTTCGACAAGCGTGACATTGACGTATTGATGAAGCCTTTACGTGAAATCGCCACGGACAAAGAACTGTGGGATCACATGGAAGAAGGGCTTGCGATTCTCGCCCATCGAAACGATTGCGTGATCTATCGTCTGCAGGAATCGGTGGAAACGAAGGCGATCGTCGCCAACAGTTTCCACATCAAACCGCTGATCCATCTCTTCCAAAGCGTCGATCGCTATCACATCCTTGCTCTCACGACCAAGTCTTTCAAGCTGTATCAGGGAAACCAGTTCGATTTGAAAGAAGTCCGACTCGATCCGTCGATCAAGGTGAACGTCGAGGACGTTCTTGGTGATCAATACACGGATTCCTACCTGACACACGGAACCTACGGCGGACCGGGCAAGAACACCAACATCTATCACGGTCATGGTGGCGACAAGGCGGAAAGCGAGAAGGATGTCGAGAAGTATTTCCGATATGTCGACGACGTCATCTTGTCCCATTACTCGAAACCGATGAAACTGCCGCTCATGCTCCTGGCGGTCAAAGAACACCATGGGGCGTTCATGAAGATCAGCAACAACCCCTATCTCATGAACGAAGGAATCAAGACATCACCGAGTGCGCTCTCGGAATCGGAGATCAGAAAACGCGTGTGGGACGTCATCGAACCGATCTACAAACAGAAGATCGATTATTATCAGAAGAGTTTCGAGCAGGCTTATGCCAACGAGCTGGCTTCCATCGACGTCAATGAACTGGCCAAACGAAGCGCTGCGGGACGCATTGAAACGCTTTTGTTGGAAGCGAATCACATGATCCCCGGAACGATCGATCCCGTCACGCAAGAAATCGCCTATCGCAAGATCACGGATCCGGGAGTGGACGACATCCTAGACGATCTCGCCCAACGGGTGCTCGCGAACAAGGGGAACGTTCTGGTCCTTCAGAAAGAGCACATGCCGCACGGATCGTCCGTCGCGGGGATTTACCGGTATTGATATTCACAGATCGAGAGAGTGCGGATGATTCCGCACTCTTTCAATAACATGCACGTGAGGACAGCACATGAACAACAAGACACGTATTCGCTCGGGAATACTCGGTATCGCCGTCAACCTTTTATTGTTTTCGATCAAGCTTTTCGCCGGTCTCATCGGCAACAGCATCGCGATTGTCAATGACGCGTTCAACAATTTGACCGATATGGGGTCTTCTTTCGTCGTCCTGCTCGGCATTCGTATCGGCAACAAGCCACCGGACCAGGATCACCCCCACGGTCACGGACGGTTCGAGTATGTGTCGTCATTGATCATCGCCTTTATCATCATCTTTCTCGGGTTTCAGCTCCTTCTGGAGTCGATCGGAAACATGAAGAGTGAAACGATCGTGACACCGTCGCCTTTGATCTATGGTCTGCTCGTGCTCTCGATCGGCTTGAAAGTCGTCATGTATCTGGTCAATCAAAACGTCTATAAAAAAACGTATGCGCTTTCGCATCGTGCCGCCGCCACGGACAGTATCGGGGACGCCCTGATTACGACCGGCGTACTCGCATCACTCATTTTATCGCCTTATCTGCCAAGAGAAGTCGATACGATTCTCGGGGCATTGATCGCGCTCTTTATCGTTTTCAGCGGTGTTCGCGTCGCGAAGGAAGCGATCGATTTTCTCATGGGGTCGATTACCGCCATTGAGCGACTCGTCATGATTCCCAAACACGTGCTGACCTACGAAAAAGTGATCGGTGTTCATCTCTTTGAAGTCCACGACTACGGTCCGGATCGAAAGATCGCGACGCTTCACGTGGAAATTCCCGATCACGAGGATCTCACAAAGACGCATGCACTGATCGATCGGATCGAAGAGGACATCAAGAACCGTTTCGGTGTCGAACTGATCATCCATGTCGACCCGATCTCATCCGATCGAAAGCAGACCATGGACTTAACCGCTATTCTTACGACGATTCTTCATGAGATCGATCCCGATGCACGGGTCGAAAACGTGCGCATCGTCTTCGGACATCATATCCATGATGTCATTTTCGATGTCGTTTCAAGTCAAGCGTTCCGTGATCGGGAAGACATGCTTTTCAAAGAACGTATAACTCATGAACTACCGCATTACAAGGCGATCTATTACTATAAGGAAACGACTGATTCGTCGTCTTGACATGATGCCTTTCACATCAAGATCCGAATGCCCGGTCGTCCCGATAGGCGTTTTTGCAAGACGAATACGTATCGACGTGCTATAATTGAACTGAAAACAGATAAAGGACCAGAGCGCATGCATCGCTTTTTCAAGACCATCGATCGTCAGGTTGTCCTGACCATAACTTTTTTTTTCGTACAAGGCGTCATTCACAATCTCGGGCACCCGGTCACTCCGGCATTCGTCAAAAGCCTTTTCATCCCGGATTACATGTTCGGCGTCTTTTTCGCCGTGATGAGTTTCGGTCTCATGCTCGGCGGTCCTTTCTGGGGGATTCTCGCCGATCGGGGTAAAAAGAAGAACTATATGTTCGCAGGTCTTCTCGTCTACAGTTTCGGTCAGATCGGCTTCGCCTACAGCGGTCATCAGACAGCCATGGTGTTCTTTCGTTTCATGAGCGGTTTCGGTGTCGCTGCGGCAATCACCCTTCTGACCAGCCATATCATCGAGATATCGAGCCCGGAAAGACGCGCCAAAAATCTCGCCTACACGTCCGCAGCGTTCATCTTTGGGACGGCGATCGGCTATGGGATCGGTGGATTCCTCGGAACGAATCTCTGGGTTATCGAGGTCCTTCGGACCGGGGACTATACGATGATCTTTCTGATTCAAGCCGTATTGAATGCCCTTTACGCCGGGATTCTCTATGTCTTGATCAAAGAAATCAAAAACGCTTCGAGTGCGAAAAAGGCTTCCATGATGGAAGGCTTGAAGGCGATTACGAAGATCGATATGAGCCTGCTCCTTTTTCTGATTTCGCTTACGCTGATGACGATCGGACACATCAACTTGAACAAGTATATCGACGTCTATTTCAATGAACTCGGATATTCCCCCCAACAACTCGGCAATTTCGTCATGGTAACGGGACTCGCTTCCATATTCGCGAATGTCTTCATTCTGCCGCTGATCGCCAAAAACAGAAGACAACTTCTGATCATATCGCTTCTGCATATTCTTTCCGCCCTGATCGTGCTCTATGTCTTTCGAGCATCGGCGTTTCTGCTCGCCGCTTACACGATCTATCTCGTCTATGTCATGATCAAGGCGATGTATCAGCCACTCGAGCAGAACTTCATTTCGACCTATGTCAAGGATGATCGTTACGCGTCGATCATGGGGCTCAGACAGTCCTTTGTCGCGATCGGCATGGTGATCGGACCGCTCGTCGGTGGCTTTCTCTATGACCGCAGTCCGCTTCTCCTCTTCGATTTCAACGCGGGCATGTTCATTTTGGGCGTCTTGTTGTTGCCGCTTGTGCATATTCTGTCCAAACGAAAAGAAAGAGAGGTTCAGGCATGAAGCAATACGAAGCGATCAGGAAACGGATTGACACGATCGACTTCGCTCGTCTGTGGCCGGGGTTTCACCCCTATCCCTTCGCCTTATACGATGATCAGAATGTCTATCTTTCGGATCGCGTGATCCCGATCGACGACCGGTTCAAAGGGAATACCGCCATAACATTCGAAGGACATCCGCTCGCCATATGGAACGTGGCCATGAGTCCGGTTTCCAACATGGATGTTTTCGCATCCAAACTCGTCCACGAAATGTTTCACGCTGATCAGATGGAACAAGGCGAAACCCGGTTTCCAAATGAACTCGACGCCCTCAGGCTGTCCTATGACGCCGTTCATCTGACCCACCGGTTCTCAGAGGACGTCCAACTCATGGCGTATGTCGAAACGAAGGACCAAAAAGCTCTGGATCGTTTCATCGGCTTGCGGAAAACGAGAAGAGCGCGTAATCCACAGCATCTCGCCTACGAGGAACGAATCGAAGTCATCGAAGGCATGGCCCACTATGTCGAGATGCTTTCTTTGAAACAACTCGACCACAGGCTCTATGATCGTGAAATGAAGGAGACGCTTTTCCGTCTCCAAGATCAAGAGTCCCTGATTCGCATGCGCGTTCGGTGCTATGACAGCGGCACCCTCATGTTGTTATCGTCTGCCGACAGGGTCTTGAAATCCCATAAACCGATCGGCAAAGAGGAACGTACGCTCTTCGAACTGATCGATCAAGGGCAGAAAGCCATCGATCATGACGCAGCCGATACGCATCTTTCGAAGATCGTCTCAGATACCATGGAAAAACGCAAAAAAACGATCGATGACATAAAAAACAAGGCATCGCACGTAAAAGAGGGACTCTTTCGGATCAAGGGGCTCGATCCGATGAATTCCTGGATCGTCGAAGACACACTCTACTGCAAACACTTTCTGATGGTCGAAGATGACGAAGGCGAACCGCACGTCATTGCGAAGCCGTCCCTATCATCGATCGACGAAAGACTCGTCATCAACCGAATCGTCTATTGATTTTTGTGGCACATCCACGTATGGCGTGGTAAAATATGAGTAACACGAAAAGGATCGAGGTAGACACATGAAACGCATAACTGTTTTTTTGCTTGCCGTACTCGTGACACTGATCGCACTTGCGGGGTGTTCGGCCGATTACAGTGAGATGAAAAGCGACGAGGATAGCGGGAATGACGACAACGTCGAACTTAACCAGTCGCTTACTGCGCCGACACGCAAGATCATCTATGAAGTCGACGCATCCTATTACGTCGATGACATCGATCAGGCGCTTGTCTGGCTCAAGGATCTCCTCGGAGAGGATGAATGGATCGACCGGGAAGAACGGGCGAATACGAGTGCGCATCTGACGTTTCGGATCAAGAGCGAACGCCTCGATGCGTTCATCGATGAGATCGAATCCGAATACGATTCGAGCAGCTATCGGAAAGTCGGGGAAGACATTTCACTCAATTATCAGAACACGTCGGATCTGATCACCAGATACACCGCTGAAAAGGCACGCAACCTCGAACTCTACGATGAGGCGACATCCTTTTCGGATATGATGACGATCACCGAGAGGATTTCCGAGCTCGAACAGATGATCGCCACGCTGCAAGGCGAACTGAGCCTATTCGATTCGCTCGTCGACTACAGCGAAGTAAGACTTTCGATTTACCGGGAAAACATCTATACGCGCCTGCCTTTCGGCGAGAGAATCAATGAAGGATTCAAGGACGGCGTCTCTTTTGTCATCGACTTTTTCGATGGCCTCGTCATCGTTCTCGTCACGCTTTTTCCGGTCGCTCTCATTTTCGGTCCGATCGGGTATGGCGGATACCGGATCGTCAAGCGTATTCAGATGAAACAACGGAAAGCGAAAGAAAAGAACGAAACAAACAAGGAGTAGAAGACATATGAAGGGTACGACCATTCGCCTGATCCCACTGTTTCTGACGGCTTTTTCGCTCTATGCCTTTCGTTATGGCGATCTGCTCGGTAACAGTTATGCGATGACGCCCTTTTACTATCTTCTGGGTTTGACTCTTGTTGTCGTCGTTATGAACCTTTTTATCAGACATCCGGGGTGGAACCTGTTCTTCGATGCGATCCTCTCGACCGTCCTGGTCAGCTTTTCGGTCATCTACTGGATCGGTTTCGATGCCTTTGACGAGATCAACAACGAACGGTTCTATCTCATCGGCCTGATCGCGCTCGTCATCGCATCCCTATCAACGATCATATCCGTCATCATGGACGGCACCCGTTATCAACGTCTGATCAAGGAAGGTACGCATGAGTCACAAGAATAACATGCTCGAAGGAAAACTCTATCTCGCGAGTGACAAGGAACTTAAAAACATGCGGAATCGGACAAAACAGATACATCGATCGTTTCAATCAGACACATGCAACCGCTTATCGTTCGCGCAAACAGATCATCAAAAAGCTGTTTGGTAAAACAGAACGTGAATTTTCTGATCGAACGTCCTTTTGCGACTATGGAGAATATATTTCGATCGGAAGTCAATTTTTAGTAGAACTACGGATGCATATTTTTAGATGTCAACAAAATCAAAATCGGAAACAACGTCTTTTTCGGCCCACGCGTCTCTGTCTTTATACCGCCGGGCACCCCATCGATCACGTCATCCGAAACGAACAATGCAGATTCCGGGTACCCGATCACGATCGAGGATGACGTCTGGATCGGTGGAAACACCAAATCTCTCAATCCGGGGTTACGATCGACAGTCGGACCGTGATCGGTTCCGGATCTGTCGTGACCAACAATATCCCGAGTGGTGTGATTACCGCCGGGAATCCCTGTCGGGTCATTCGAGTAATCACCGTGGCTTGGATGAAGCCAAGTGGAAAGACGAAAAAGAACGGATTTTCAAGGGCGCTAAACGCTTGTTTTTCATTGATAAGTTTGCTATGATATGAGGGAATTGAGAGAAATATAGGGTAACCATGGAATTCTTTCGTACCGTCTTCGAACTCTATCTCGATCCGCTTCGATTTCTTTTGGAACTCTTTTTCAGCATGTGATGCTGACCGCGATCGCTGTTTCCATCATTACGGTCATCGGCATATCGACCGGTATGCTCATAGAGTTACAACAAAGATTGCCAATGTCATGCCCGTTGACAGGATTTCTTTATACCCGTTCCTTCGATCGCCATGTTCGGCTTTCTCGTGACAATTACCGGGATTGGCAACACGAGCGCGATTATCGCGCTTTTCCGTTTACGGGACACTTCCTCTCGTACGCAACACCTATGTCGGCATCCAAGGAAGTCGATCCCTTCATCATCGAGAAGCGGCTACCGGTATGGGCGAGTTTTGGAAAAACAGTTGCTCTTGCGCATCAAATTGCCGCTCGCCTTACCGTGATCATGGCCGGCTTCAGAACCATGGTCATTATGACGATCGCCCTCGGAATCGCATCGTTCATCGGTGCCCGGAGGACTCGGTGTCGCCATTTGGCGAGCATAACGACAAATTTTCGTGAACTGACGATTGCCGGTAGCCTCTTGGTGGCGGCCTTACTTTGCCGTCATCGTCGATCAATTGTTGAATTTGGCCGAAAAAACGATTAAGGAACATATATATGGAAAGGTGGAAAAGGGAATACTATGAAACGAATAACTGCATTATTATCACTTGTTTTACTCGTGTTGTTTGTTTTCAGTCTGACGTCCTGTGAACCGGAAGATCAAGTCGTCATTGCCAGCAAGCCGATGACGGAACAACTCATTCTTGCCGAAATGCTGACGCTGATCGAAGAAAGAAGCGATCTCCGTCAAGCACTTACCGGGAATCGGGGTGGAACCTCGAACATACACCCGGCGATGATCAAGGGAGAGATCGGCATCTATCCAGTATGCGGGGGACTGGCTGGATGCAAGTTCTCAAAGAGAATACATCGAGGACCCGATGGAACTCTATGTGAATCCGTCAAGGCCGCGTATGACGAAACCTACTCGATCACTATGGCTTGACCTCTATGGGTTCAACAATACTTACGGGCTTGCCATCAGGCGCGACCTCGCCGAACTCCATGAGATCAGCACGTATAGCGGTGCTCGAACATGATCAGGATCTCATTTTCGGTGCGAACTACGACTTCTATGAACGCGAGGATGGTTATCCGGGGCTGCAGGCGACCTATGGCCTCCGATTTCGGCACTCTGGGGTCGAACTCGAAATCGGTCTCAAGTATCAGGCCATCGGCGAAGAGGAAGTCGATGTCACCAATATCTTCACGACCGACGGGCGGCTCGAGGCATACGATCTCGTCGTGCTCGAGGATGATCTGAACTTCTTCCCATCCTATTTCGCCACAACGCTCATACGCAATGAGACGCTCGAAACGTATCCGGAACTCCTGGGTATCCTGAATGCCCTGGGAAATCAGATTTCCGATGCCGAGATGATCCACATGAATTATCTCGTGGAAACGGACAATCTCGACCCGAAAAAGGTCGCACAGGACTTTCTGACGGAGAAAGGATTGCTCGATTAGATGTCTGTCATTCGCGTGCAGAACCTCTCCAAACGATATGGCGAGGAAACGGTACTCAAAGACATTAACTTCGCGATCGAAGAAGGTGAATTCGTCGTTCTTTTGGGTGCGTCCGGCTGCGGGAAGACGACGATTCTCAAGATGATCAACAAGATCATTCCGCTTACCAAAGGTTTCATCGAAGTCCGGGACCGAAACATCTCGGAGTGGAATACGATCGAACTCCGTCGTTCGATCGGCTATGTCATCCAACAGATCGGGCTTTTTCCGCATATGACGATCGAAGAGAACATCGCCTATGTCCTGAGCATTATGGGCGTACATAAGACGGACTACAAAAAACGCGCCAAAGAGCTCTGTGAACTCGTCGGACTCGATGCCTCGTTTTTAGAAAGACACCCGCACCAACTCTCCGGTGGCCAGGGCCAACGTATCGGTGTCGCCCGCGCGCTGGCCGCGAACCCCGATATCGTGCTGATGGACGAGCCGTTCGGAGCGGTCGATGAGATTACCAGACGCTACTTGCAGGACGAACTCAAAAGTATTCATTCGAAACTGAAAAAGACATTCCTGTTCGTAACGCACGACATCGAAGAAGCTCTTTATCTCGGGAATCGGATCATTTTGATCAAGGATGGAGAGATCGAACAGATCGGGACTCCGAAAGAGATCATTTTCCACCCGAAAAGCGATTACGTCAAGAGTTTCTTCGGAATCAAGGGTTTCAAGGCGAGCCTGCCGGAAGACCGGATGAAAGACGTCTATGACGCCATCCTGAGCGGTCGGATCTCACTTTCTGAAGCGCTCGACCGGTTCGATATCGAGAAACACTAGTTTTATCCCGCTACGGGTTTTCATATGACGCCATTTACGTTATAATGATTGTGTCCAAGTCAAGCAAGCGCTTACAGTACCATAAAGCGTACAAAATTCGATAAGGAAAAAATAGCGGAAAGGATATCGACAGACCATGCGTGATCCATTGCGTCAGATGACCAAAAAGCAACTCATCGAAAGAATCGAGGAACTCGAACGACTGAATGAACGATTCATGCGGGAAAAAGAAGAAGAGACCCGGTTGGAATTCGCCTGGAGCGGGAATCTCGGTCATTGGTACTGGGACTATGTGACGAACCATGTGACATTCAACCCGTTGAAAATCCAGGCTCTGGGCTTCGATCCCGAAACATTCGACGAGGATGTCGGGTATCAGTTTTTTGTAAAGAGATTGCATCCGGACGACTATGATCGCGTCATGTCGAACATGCGCGACCACTTGAGCGGGAAAACACCCGTCTATGAGGTCGAGTACAGAATCAAGGCGAAAAACGGAACCTATCACTGGTTTTATGATCGCGGCAAAGTCACCAGACGCGATGATCAGGGAAAACCGTTGTTTCTTTCCGGTATCGTTTTCGACATATCCAAGCGAAAAGAACTCGAGCATGATCTCGAAAGACAGAACAAGATCCTATCCGAACAGTCGTCCAGAGATTCGCTGACATCGCTTTACAATCATCGAGCGATTCACGAAAACCTGAGAACGATGCTTCAGAATTCCAGAAACGTGGACCCGCTATCGATCATCATGCTCGATCTCGACAATCTCAAGGAAATCAATGATACGAAAGGTCATGTTTTCGGAGACTGTGTTCTCATTGAAACCGCCAAGATCATTCTCGCCAACACACGAAGAGACGATATTTCCGGTCGCTACGGTGGGGAGGAATTTCTGGTAATCCTGCCAAAGACATCCCTTGATGAGGCGATCAAACGGGCGGAGCACATCCGTCACGCGATTGAAATGCACTACGAGCATGCGAATTTCGACTTGACGATCAGTTGCGGGATCAAAGTTTATGAAGGTGAAACCATCTCCGAATTCATTCATGCCGCGGACGTCAATCTTTATCAAGCGAAACGAGAAGGAAAAAATCGCGTAATCGCGAATGTATAGGAAAGTCGAGGAACAGTCAAGTGACGCATAAAAACAAGAACACCATTTACGCAAGTGACCTGCTGATACCGAGAAAGGATATCGATTTGAACAGGTGGGCCGTCATCGCCTGTGATCAGTTCACGAGCCAGCCCCGTTATTGGGAAAAACTGAAAGACCATGTCGGACATGCCCCTTCCACGCTCAACATGATCCTGCCGGAAGTCTATCTCGGCGATGCCTATCCATCCGATATCGACGAGATCAACCAAACGATCAAAACCTACCTGGAACAAGGCATTTTGCAGTCAGTCGGCGAATCCATGGTTCTGATTGAAAGAAGGACGCAAAAAAACCGGAAAAGGATCGGTCTGATCGCGACCATCGATCTGGAGGATTACAGTTTCAGAACGGGAGCGAAAACGTTGATTCGGGCGACCGAATCCACGATCACGAGTCGGATACCGCCCCGCCTGAATATCCGAAAAGAAGCGCCTGTCGAACTCTCTCACGTCATGCTGCTCTATGACGATCCCGAATCCGGGGTGGTCGATCGAATCATGAAGATGAAGCATGCGTTCAGGAAAATCTATGATTTCGAGCTCAACATGAACGGTGGACACCTGATCGGGCATCTGATCGATGATTGTGAGGAAATCACGGACATGTTCAACGGACTTGTCCGTGATGAAAAGAACCCGCTTCTCTTTCTTGCCGGAGACGGCAATCACAGTCTCGCGACTGCGAAGGCTCATTGGGACGCCATGAAGATGAGGATTCCGAAAAAAAGGTTCAAGGATCATCCGGCACGCTATGCCATGGTCGAACTCGTCAATCTCTATGACGAAGGACTCGAATTCGAAGGGATTCATCGCGTCGTTTTCGATCCGCCGAAGACGCTCATCGACGATCTTTCGAAGTTTGAAGGCGAAGAAATGTCTTACCTCCTGTACGGGAACCAAAAAGAGACGCTCAAAATTCCCGCGAATCACGCGCACGCCTATGAAAAGATCCAGGAACTGATCGATCGCTACCAGAGGGACTATCCGACGCTCAAGGTCGACTACATTCATGACGACGACGAGCTCGAGGCACTATGCAGGGAAAACGAGCTTGCCCTCGGCATACGCATGCCCGCACTCGCGAAGTCCGATATATTCCCGTTCGTCAAGGAGGGCAAGGTCTTGCCGATCAAATCCTTCTCGATGGGATCCGCTACCGAAAAAAGATACTATCTCGAGTGTCGAAAAATAACGATTTGAAGGAGACTGAAATGAACGAACGCGTATTCAACTTTTCGGCGGGACCGGCCATTCTGCCCGAAGAAGTACTCAAAAGTGCGGCTGAAGAAATGATGAATTACCGGGGGTCGGGCATGTCCGTCATGGAAATGAGCCACCGATCCAAAGTTTACAATGAGATCATCGAAACGGCTGAGGCCGATTTGCGGCGCCTCATGTCGATTCCCGACAACTACAAAGTCCTCTTTCTGCAAGGCGGCGCCTGGACGCAGTTTTCCATGGTGCCGATGAATCTGATGAAACACGGCATCGCCGATTACGTCATTACCGGAAGTTGGGCGAAAAAGGCGTATGACGAAGCCAAAACGTACGGGGATGCGCGTGCCATCGCCTCTTCGAAAGACCGTGATTTCACGTATATTCCCGACCTCGATCACCTGAAGATCAGCGAGGATGCCGATTACGTCCACATCTGTGAGAACAATACCATCTACGGCACGACCTATCAGAAGCTGCCGGACACGAAAGGGAAAGTCCTCGTATCCGATATGTCTTCGATGATTTTGTCGAAACCGGTCGACGTCCGTCGTTACGGGCTGATCTATGCCGGCGCGCAGAAAAACGTCGGACCCGCCGGAACGACGATCGTCATCATCCGGGAAGACCTGATCACCGATGATGTCTATCCCGGGACGCCGACCATGCTCAAATACAAGACGCATGCGGATAAGAATTCTCTGTTCAATACCCCGCCGACATACGGGATCTATCTGTGCGGCAAGGTCTTTCGCTGGTTGCTCGGGATGGGTGGTCTTGAAGCGATCGAAAAGCGAAACAAGGAAAAAGCGGCGCTCCTCTACGACTACCTCGATCAAAGCGAACTCTTCTACGGAACCGTTGAACGACATGATCGGTCTTTGATGAACGTGACATTCAAGACCGACGATGACGAGCTGAACGAAAGGTTCGTCAAAGAAGCCGAAGCGAAAGGTCTGGTCAATCTGAAAGGCCACCGTTCGGTCGGGGGCATGCGCGCAAGCATCTATAACGCGATGCCCGTCGAAGGTGTCGAAGCGCTCGTTCGTTTCATGCATCATTTCGAAGCGAACGAAAGGAGGACATGATGAGACGGATCCATTGTCTGAACAACATCTCGAAAGTCGGTCTCGACGCACTTCCCGGTCACTATGAGGTCACCGATGATCTGAAGATCGCCGACGCGATTCTCGTCAGAAGTGCCAAGATGCACGATATGGAGTTACCCGATTCCATGCTCGCGGTCGCTCGCGCCGGCGCCGGTGTCAACAACATCCCTCTGGACACACTGAAAGAACGGGGAATCGTCGTTTTCAACACACCGGGAGCGAACGCCAACGCCGTCAAGGAACTGACGCTTGCGGGACTTCTCATGTCGGTCAGAAACGTTTATGAGGGGATGCGCTGGATCGATGCGAATCGCATGGATCAAGATCTCGAGAAATCCATCGAAAAAGCGAAAAAGGCCTATGCGGGCAGTGAAATTTCAGGCAAGACGATCGGGATCCTCGGTCTCGGTCAGATCGGCTTGAAGTTGGCGGATGCCTGTCTGTCCCTCGGGATGGATGTCGTCGGATATGACGCATTTTTGTCACGTCTTGATTCCACTTTGTTTCCCAAAGGTCTCAGAGTCGTCGATACGCCGGAAGAACTTTTCCAAGCGTCACACGTCATCAGTCTCAACCTGCCTTTGAACGAACACACGAAGCACACGATCGATCATCAGGCGTTCGGTCTCATGAACGACCACACGATTCTGCTCAATTTCGCGCGTGGCGGACTCGTCGACGACGAGGCGCTCGCCAAGGCGATCGAAGCGAAGCGGATCGCCAGATATGTCACGGACTTCCCCAATCCGAAGACCGCGAACATGGAAGGCGTGCTCGCCATTCCCCATCTCGGGGCGTCCTCGAAAGAGGCGGAGGACAACTGTGCCCGGATGGCGGCACACCAGGTCGTCGACTATATCGAAAACGGAAACATCCGCCACAGCGTCAATTTTCCGGACCTCGATGGCGGAAAGCCCGGGGATCACGGGCGTCTGAGCGTACTCTACCGCACGAGCGCGAACGTTTTTGAAAGCGTGCATGAAGAGATACGGAAAAACACCGAAACGACCCAGGTCATCAACAAGGAAAAAGGCGATGTCGGCTACTGTCTTTTCGACACGAAAGAGTCGCTCGGACACATGCTCATCCAGACGATCGCGTCTTTCGAAGGGGTCATCCGTATCCGCAGAATCAAATAGAAAAATCGGTCATCAGAGAAGGCAAACGGGAAATGTTTGCCTTTTTTCTCAGCATTAAGGGAAAGAAACAGGGCAAAACAATGATATAATGGGTGATGAAATGGGGTGTGTTCCAAGATGAATCCATATGTTTATACGGCAACATCACCCGAAGTCCGGCATATTGCCGGCAAAGATGAATTACTCATGCCATTGGTTGAACGGATCGAGCGTATCGTCGTGCCGATCGAGAGCGACTATTTCAAGTTCTTGTCGCATACGATCATCTCGCAACAACTCTCATCACGGGTTGCACGTATCCTGATCGACCGGGTCATGGCTTTCATGAAAGACGATATGACGCCAAAGAAGATATCCGAAGCACGACACGAAGACCTGAAAGGACTCGGACTGTCATCTTCGAAGATCACGTATCTCAAGTCTTTGGCCGAAGCCGTCACGGATGAAAAGATCGTGCTCGAAGGTCTATCGTCACTTTCAAATGAAGACGTCATCGCGACGTTGACCGAAATTCGGGGGATCGGACGGTGGACCGCCGAAATGTTTCTCATGTTCTCACTCGGTCGAAAAGACGTGTTCAGCGTCCTCGACCTCGGATTGAGAAATGCCGTCAAAAGGATCTATCGAAACGATCGACTCACCAAGCGGGAGATCGAAGACATCAGCAAAAAATGGAAACCGTATCGTTCGGTTGCCGCGCACTATCTGTGGCACGTATGGGATTTCGAATAATGCGCGTATCAGGAGGTTTGACATGAACGTAAGATTGATCGGATTAGGAAAGATGGGGTTGAACATCGCCCTCAATTTAATCGAACACGGTTATCAGGTCTATGGCTACGACCACGACCAAAAAGCGTTGGAAAGAGCCCGGAACCAAGGCGTCGTCACCGCCGAATCGCTCTTGGAACTCGCCGCTTTCGAGCCCTTGAAACCGGCGTACTACTGGCTCATGATTCCCAATGAATTCGTCGATTCGCTGATCGAACACCTGCTTCCGCTCCTGAAACCGGAAGATGTCGTGATCGATGCCGGTAATTCACACTACGGCGTCTCGATCAGACGCTACCACAACCTCAAGAGCAAAGGCATCGACTTTGTCGACGTCGGAACGAGTGGCGGCATCGAAGGTGCCCGTCAAGGGGCCTGTCTCATGGTCGGCGGCGAGCCGGAAGTCGTCAGAGGTCTTGAATCGCTTTTTTTGGATCTTTCGACGGAAAACGGGTACGCGTATGTGGGCAGACCCGGGTCCGGGCACTTCGTCAAGATGGTCCACAACGGCATCGAATACGGCATGATGCAGGCGATCGGCGAAGGCTTCGATCTCTTGAAGGCATCCCCGTTCGAAATCGATTACGAAGCGATCGCCGGAATGTGGAACCATGGGTCGATCATCGCTTCATCGTTGATGGGAAACGTCGAACAGGCGTTCGCCAAGGATCGCGACCTTTCTTCGATACAAGGACGCGTCGACGATTCCGGGGAGGCTTTGTGGATGGTGCAGGACGGATTGAAGTACAAGGTCGCGCTTCCCGTGATCACGCAGGCGCTCTACGCGCGGTTCAAATCGAAAGATGAGGATCGTTTCAGTGAGAAAGTGGTTGCCGCGATACGCAAGGAATTCGGCGGACACGCCGTCTACAAGAACACATGAAGCGCATCCTGTTCGTCATCTTCGGCGGAACCGGAGATCTGGCCGGGCGAAAACTGTTGCCGGCGCTATCGAAACTGCAGACGGACCGGGAGAATCCGATCGATCTCTCGATCATCGCCATCGCACGACGAGACCATACGGACGCATCCTATCTTCGGGAAATGGAAGAACACGCCCCTGCATCGTTCGACTTGGGCATACTCGAAAAAAGGATTTCCTATTTCAAGATGGATGTCACGAATCCCCAAGCCTACGGTGATCTCAAAAAGAGAATCGATGATGTCACGGGTCGAACCGATCTATGTCTTTATTATCTGGCGCTCAGCCCCGAACTGTTCACGAGTGCCGCGTCGAATCTTGCCGCGGTCGGTCTCATCGAAAAGGGAAACAAACAAAACCGTGTCATCTTCGAGAAACCGTTCGGCACGGATCTTGAAAGTGCGATTCGCATCAATCAGGGTCTTTCTTCGGTGCTCGATGAGGATCAGATCTATCGGATCGATCATTACTTGGGCAAGGAAATGATCCAGAACCTGATGATGGTTCGATTCGGGAATCGCATTTTCGAAGACAGCTGGAATAACACGAGCATCAGGTCCATCCGTATCGTCGTCAAAGAAAAAGAAGGCATATTGGGCCGTGGTTCCTACTACGACCGGGCCGGAGCACTCAAAGACATGGTCCAGAGCCATCTCTTGCAGATGCTTTCCCTCGTTGCCATGGACGTCCCGCTTTCCTATCACAGTGAGGACGTCAAGAACGAGAAGTCGACGGTCCTGGACAATCTGTCATTCGATCCAAGCGCATGTCATTTCGGACAATACGACGGCTATCTCGATGAAAAGAACGTCAAGGAAAACTCCTCGACCGAAACGTTCGTCCGGTTGAAAGCTCATGTCGACACGCCTCGGTTCAAGGGTGTTCCGATCTACTTGACGACGGGGAAGAAATTAAGCGTGAAAGAATCCTATATCATGGTCGAGTTCGAAGTGACCAGCGAACAGCGGAAGTGGAATCTTCCTTTGAAGACGAACAAACTCTATATTCGAATCGCTCCGCTCGACGGCGTCGGGCTGGCTCTGAACAGCAAAGTGATCGGCAGTCGCGACGAGGTCGAGGAAGTCGAACTCGAGTATTGTGCCGCCTGCAAGGCCTTCGGCAACGTTCCCGAAGCCTATGAACGCTTGCTTCGTGATGCCATGGACGGCCATAAGACGCTGTTCGCACGGTGGGATGAGATCGAAAAGTCGTGGCGACATATCGAGATCATCAAAACGAATCAAAAGAAACCGTTCGTCTACAAGGACGAAGAGGATCTGCGAAAGCAGATCGCGAAAAACAAAAAGGAGGTCGTTTTTTGACTATCTACGACGTATCGATGACCATCGATTCGATGATGCAAGTCTACAAGAATCGAGAAGAAAAGAAACCGAAGATCACGATCGACCAGAATTTCGAACAGGGCAGCACCTATGAGTCGCGTCTTGACATGAATCTGCATACGGGCACGCACATGGATTTCCCGTTGCATATTCTGAAAGACGGAAACGACTCGAATGCGCTTGACCTTGAACACCTGATTCGACCCGTGAAAGTGTTCGATCTGACCATGATCGATGACTCGATCGACTCAAGCGATGTTGAACCGCTAGACATCCGGGAGGATGATTTCGTTCTGTTCAAGACCAAAAACAGCTTCGAAGAAGCATTCAACTTCAAGTTCATCTATTTGAAAGAGGATGCGGCAAGACACCTGGCAAAAATCGGCGTCAAAGGTGTCGGGATCGATGCGCTCGGAATCGAGCGCGATCAGAAAGGGCATCCGACGCATCGGGCGCTGCTCGGCAAGGAAATCATCATTATCGAGGGGCTGAGACTGAAGATGGTCGAAGAAGGAAACTATTTCATGTTCGCCCTTCCCTTGAAGGTCCGTGATGTCGAAGCTCTGCCGCTTTCGGTTGTATTGACGAGCATATGAAAAGAGCATTGTCAAGCGATCTCGAAGCAATCTGGTCGTTGCGTGAAGAAACCTCCGTTCTGCTGAAAGAACGGGGAATCGATCAGTGGCAATACGATGATCCG
>JAGYNT010000001.1 GCA_018399615.1 Acholeplasmataceae bacterium | reverse complement strand
ATTCGTGGCATCCAGAAGCCCACCGAGCCCGACTTCCATGATGATGAGGTCCACGTTCCTCTCTTTGAAATAGATCAGGGCCATGAGCGTGACCAGTTCGAAAAAAGCGAGCGTTTCGCCATGTTTCGCATGAAACCGATCATTGAAGTCATACATGTGCCCGATCAACTCGCATAACCGACGATCTTCGATTTCTTCGAGGTCTACCCGGATGCGCTCATTGAAACGAACGAGATAGGGCGACGTGAACGTACCGACCGAAAGCCCGGTTCTTCGGGCGGTTGTCGCGATCATCTGACATACCGAGCCCTTGCCGTTCGTTCCGGCGACATGGACCTTTCGGACATCATCAAAGGAAAGACCGGTTTCGCTCAAGGCCTTCTTCATTCTCGACAAGTCCGTCTTGGGCTTGAACTTGACTTGACGCTCGATCCAGTCGAGCGCGGTTTCAAGATCTTTGAATGTCATTTTTTCAATTTATCCAGGACGAGTTCGTACTGTTTGAGATAGGATTCGTATTTTTCTTTTTCAAGAGCGACTTTCTGATCGGGAGCCTTCTTCAGGAACGCAGGATTCTTTAAAAGGGATTTGGAACGCGCGATTTCCCGTTCAAGTTTCTCTTTCTGTTTTTTCAATGATTCGAGTTCTTTCTCCTGATCGATGATCCCCGATTTCAAGACATTCGTGAGGATCGTGTTGCCGACCAGAAGAATCGTCTCTTCACGCGCCGTGTTCTCTTTTTCGATCAGGAGTCTCTCGGCGTTCAAAAACCGTTTGAGATAGGGTTCCTGTCGTGACAGACGGATACGATCGTCATCGTTCTCGATGACGAGATGGATCACGAGCGGTTTTTTCGGCGGAACATCGTGTTCGCTCCTGAGATTTCGTACCTTGATGATGGTGTCCATGATTTCCCGGAAATCCCGGATCGCTTCCCGGTCGACTTTTCCGGCTTTCGGCCAGTCCGATGTGGAGATCGAGATGTCGTCTGAGAAAACGAGATAGAGTTTTTCCGTGACGAACGGCATGAACGGATGCAAGAGCTTCAAGATCGACTTCAAAACGAGGCGCAGGATCGCTTTCGTGTTTTGCGATCTCTTGGTATCATGCAACGAGATCTTGGCGAACTCGACGTACCATGAGGCGAATTCGTTCCACGCGAAGTTGTAGAGTTCTTTCGCGACTTCACCGAACTCATATTTCTCGAAATTGTGGTCGACGACTTCGATGACTTCATGGAGACGGGAAAGAATGTATCTGTCGGCGAGTTCAAGTCGGTCCATGTCGATCGACTGGTCATGATCTTCCGTATTCATGTCGATGAAACGGGCGATGTTCCACAACTTGTTAATGAAATTCCAACTCGATTCCACCTTTTCCTCGTCGTAGCGCATATCGGCTCCGGGAGCGGAGTTCGTGGCGAGGAAATAACGCAAGGCATCGACGCCGTAACGATCGATCACATCCATGGGATCGACGCCGTTTCCAAGCGATTTGCTCATCTTTCGTCCCTCACTGTCGCGGATCAATCCGTGGATCAGGACGTCCTTGAAGGGATCCTTGTCTGTGAACTCGAGCGCCTGAAAGATCATGCGGGCAACCCAAAAGAAGATGATGTCATACCCGGTGACGAGAACATCGGTCGGATAATAGCGTTGATAGAGTTCCCCCTCATTGGGCCATCCGAGTGTGCTGAACGGCCAGAGAGCCGATGAAAACCAGGTATCGAGAACGTCTTCATCCTGTTGCCAGCCATCGCCCGGAGAATCGACTTGGACGCGAATCTCATCGTTTTTGTACCAGGCGGGAATCCGGTGCCCCCACCACAACTGACGGCTGATGCACCAGTCCTGGATATCGGTCATCCAGTTGACGAACACTTTCTTGAAACGGGCGGGTACGAATCTGGTCTTTGATTTTTCCAGGGCCTGTCCCGCGAGTTTGTCCATTTCGACGAACCACTGCAAAGACAAGCGCGGCTCGACGATGACGCCGGTCCGTTCACTGACGCCGATGACGTTTTCGTAGTCCTCGATCCGATCGACGAATCCGCCTTTTTCCAAGTCTTTTACGAGCGCTTTTCGGCAGGCGAACCGTTCCATGCCTTCATACTGGAAAGCCATGGCGTTCATCGTGCCGTCGTCGTTCATGCAACTCGGCATCGAGAGGTTATGCCTGTGTCCGACTTCGAAGTCGTTGGGATCGTGTGCGGGTGTGACCTTGACGACTCCGGTCCCGAATTCGGGGTCGACGTAGTCGTCCGTGATCACCGGGATTCTGACATCCGTTCCCGGAATGAACACGGACTTGCCGACGTCACCCAGGTATCTTCGATCCTCGGAATGAACCATGAGAGCCTGATCGGCAAACATCGTCTCCGGTCGCGTTGTCGCGATGGTCATATGACCGGAACCGTCTGTGAAGGGATACTTGAAATAATAGAGTTTCCCTTTGGCTTCGACGTGTTCGACTTCGATGTTGGAAAGCGCGGTTTTCGCTTCGACATCCCAATTGATGATCCGATGTCCCCGGTAGATCAGACCCTTTTCATAGAGTGTGACAAATACGTGGTTCACGGCCTTGTTAAGGTCATCGTCGAGCGTGAAACGCTCCTTGGAATAGTCGACCGATACGCCCAGAGCGGCCCACTGTTTCTTGATGTGGAGCGCATATTCGTCTTTCCATTCCCAGGCACGTTTCAAAAAGGCCTTTCGACCGATCTCATAGCGTGATACGCCTTCGTCGCGAAGTCTCTTGTCGACTTTCGCCTGTGTGGCGATCCCGGCATGGTCCATGCCGGGTAAAAAGAGGGCATCGAATCCCATCATGCGCTTACGTCTTATGATGATATCCTGAAGCGCATTGTCCCAGGCATGGCCGAGATGGAGTTTTCCGGTCACGTTCGGTGGTGGAATGACGATGCAGTAGGGTGTTTTGGATGTGTCTCCGGTTTTGAAGACATCGTCTTTGAGCCACTGTTCATAGCGTCCCGCTTCAACGTCTTTGGCATCGTATTTCGTACTGAGTTCAGACATGTTTTTCACCTCTTGTTTCATACATGATGATGGTTTCTTCCTTGCCATCTGTTCGTTTTCTTTTTTCATCGTGCGTATGGATAAAACCCGATTTTTCGATCACGCGCCTGGACGCGGTGTTCGAGGGGTGATGTCCGCACGTCACGCGCTTCAGTCCGAGGTCCGAAAACGCATGGATTATGAGCCTTTTGACCGCTTCCGTGGCAATCCCCTGGTTCCAATAAATGTCATCGAGAACATAACCGATTTCTCGGTACGAGTCATCTTCCTGATCGCGTTGATGCAGCCCGATCGTACCGATGATCCGGTTTCGATTCTTGAGGGTGATCGCCCAGACTTCGTTGTCTTTGATCATACGTGAGAGAATCATCAAGGACTGCTCGATCGATTCGTGTGGCTTCCAGCCCGCCCGCGGTCCGATATCGGGTTTTCTGGCGTATTGGTAGAAGTCTTCTAAGTCACCGAGTTCGAGACCTCTTAATACCAGGCGTTTTGTTTCAAGTCGTTTCATGTGCTTACCTCGATTCACCGGTCATAGGACATCGAATCCGTATGCGGCACTTTCATCATTGTAATCGATTTTTTTGCTCAAAAAAATCCTCAGATCACTGATCTAAGGACGACTTCGTCGCGGTACCACCTTAGTTCCGGGAATTCCCGACACTCGATTAACCCCTTAACGCAGGATACGTCTACCGCTACGATCGTGTTCACGGTAACAGCTCGAAGGCGACATTCGCAGGTTTCGTCTCGGATCTTTCACCAACCGATCCGTCTCTATGAAGGCGATGACCTCTACTCTTCCTCTTCATTGCTTTCTCTTATTCTAACACGAAGCGATGCGTATGTAAACCACTTTATAGGATAAAGATTGTGTTTGGAACCCAAAGCCCTTTCTAAAAATCGCATCGATTGAATCATGGATGGTCTCGCGACCTGTGGTATATGACCATAGACATTTTGCTTGATTGATTCGGACCGTGCATATGATACGATTTCAAGGGCCGAAACAGGTATGATGAGTCTACTCGATTCTTTGGAGGGATGTCTGATGATGACCGAAAAAGGATTGTGTTCGTTATTGATCGTGCTATTGTTGCTGGTCTTGAGCGCTTGTCCGACCGAACAGATACCGGACGAAAACGAAGATCAAAGACATCTTTGCCACCTACAAGGATGAGATCATCCGGTTCAACCGACATGGTGGACGTGTCATCATACCTGAGATCATCATCGACGGCAGTCGGACATCCATGACGTTTGAAAACATCGAGATTACCGCACACGATCTGAGAAACGACATCTTTCAGGATGTCCTCATCACCGCCATCGATGACATCATGACGCTCGGTGATCTCGAAGAACTGACCTACGAACTGATGTGGTACGACTCGATCGAGACGGTGGAAGTCGTCCGCAGTTGCCGGGTTCACGCGATCAATGAGGATATCCAACATGATGCCACGGGTTTCGTCTATGAAGCCGGCAACTGAGACGATTACCTGTTTGAGGGAAACCATATCCATTTGCCCTCCGATACCCGCGCCATCAATTCGCCGGAGTATGTGAGATATTTCCGGATCGGTCTTTTCTGAAAACCTCTTGATGTCTGTCGGGGCTTGATCGTGTCTAGTTTTCTTTGAGAAGGTAGAGAATTCCGATCGTACCCGGACCGCAATGACTCGAGATCACGCATCCGGCCTCGGATTCGATGATGTTTTCCATTTTTCCTGTTGAGCGGATCCGTTCGATCGCATAGCGAGCATGCCGGAAAGCCTCGCTATGGGTGACCATGACGTAATCGGTATCGATCGCTTCTGAAGTGAAGAAATCATCGAGCATGATATCGACCGCCCGACTCATCTTGCCTGCCGGTTTCCGGTAAACGTCGAGTTGCCCGTCATGGACGGCGATGATCGGTTTGATCTTGAGTATGCCACCGATCAGTTTCGCCGTTCCGCTGGCACGACCGCCCTTATGCAAGTAATCGAGCGTTCTGATCGCGAAATAGCTGCGGACACGGGGGACGAGCCGGTCGAGTTCTTCCTTGATTTCGGCAGCCGACATGCCTTGATCGCGCATATCCTTGGCCTTCAAAACGAGCAAGCCAATGCCCGATGAAAGGTTCCTGCTGTCGACAAGCGTGACACGTCCCGGGGGGAATTCGGACTTGGCGATCCTTGCGCTTTGAAAGGTCGCGGACAAAGACGATCCGATTCCCAGATAGAGTATGTCATGACCTTCCTTGATGAGAGGTTCGAAAAAACGAAGGAAGTCTCCGGGAGATACGGCAGCCGTTTTCGGAATCATGTTCTTCTCGGAAACGAGCTGATAGAGTTTTTTCGTGTCGAGATCGACCCCGTCGGCATATGTCACATCCTTGAAGAGAACATAGAGCGGTATGGAGTAAATGTCGTGTTTCTTGCGAAGTTCCAACGACAGATCCGCCGTTGAGTCGGTTACGAGTGCTACAGGTCGCATAAAAAACTCCTTTCAAAAGACAAAGATTCAGATCGAGCAAAGATCAACGCATGCCCATGATCTCGGCCAACATGCCACGCAGATCATCGATTCCTTCGTTGGTCACATTGGACACGGGGAAAAACGCGTCAGTCTCGTCGAGTTGGGCGGAGATCAGGTTCTCCTGTTTCTTTTGGCGCGTTTTCGGAATGCGATCCTTTTTCGTCGCGATGACGATGACTAGATGGGAAAGTTCCTTCAGAAAACGGTATGTCAGAAGATCCATTTCGGTCGGTCCGACTTTGAAATCGATCAGAAGACAGACGGCCTTGAGATCGGTTGCCTTGAGAAGGTATTTCTCGATCATGATGATGAACGCGTCGCGCTGTGTCTTCGAACGCTTGGCGTATCCGTAACCGGGGGCATCGACCAGATAAAAGGCATCATCGATCAGATAATAGTTCAAGGCCAACGTCTTTCCGGGATTCTGTGAGGTTCTTGCCAGATTCTTACGGTTCGTCAGGGCATTGATGAAAGAACTCTTTCCGACGTTGCTGCGTCCCAAAAAAAGCAACTCCGGCAAGGGTTCCGGCCGATCGATCAGGTCCGTGATGCTTTTGACATAGTGTGAGCGATTGAACATGGCATTTTCTCCAAAAAAAAGAGTAGTCGGTGACTACTCTCATTATATCCTATTTGAAGGCGTTTCGGAAGACATCCGTGACATTTTCAACGGGGATGATGGTGAGTTCCTTTTGGACCTCTTCGGGGATGTCGTCGATATCCTTCTCGTTGCTTTTGGGAATCAGAATCGTTTTGAGACCGCTGCGGTGCGCGGCGATCGCTTTTTCCTTGAGTCCGCCGATCGGCAACACATAACCTCTGAGCGTAATCTCACCGGTCATACCGACGTCCTTCTTGACATATTTTTTCGTCAAGGCGGAAACGATGGCGGTCGCGATCGTGATTCCGGCTGATGGTCCGTCTTTTGGTACCGCACCTTCGGGGACGTGGACGTGGAAGTCGTTGTCATTGAAGAGATCGGGATCGAGTTCGAGTGAGGTCGCATTGGCTTTGACGAAACTGAGTGCGGTCTGCGCGCTTTCTTTCATGACATCACCGAGTTTACCGGTCAGAACGAGTTTTCCGCTGCCCTTGTAATAGGTCACTTCAACCGGAAGCGTATCACCACCGAAAGCCGTATAGGCGAGTCCGGTCGCGACGCCGATCTGTTCTTTCTCATCGGCGATGTTGTGGTCGAATCGTTTTTTGCCGAGATATGTTTCGATGTTGTCCTTGTCGATCGTGATCTTCTTCTTTTTGGTCAGAAGGATTTCCTTGATGGCTTTGCGGATGAGCGCTCCGATGTAACGGTTCAGTTCCCGAACACCGGCTTCCCGCGTATAGTGCTGGATGATCAGGTAAATGCTTTCATCCGTCATTTCGAAGGCGTCGTCTTTAATCCCGTGCGCCTTGAGCTGTTTGGCGATCAGGTGACGGCGGGCGATCTGGAATTTCTCCTGTTCGGTATAGGAACTGAGTTCGACGATCTCCATCCGGTCACGCAAGGGTGCGGGAACGTTTTCGAGATAGTTCGCCGTCGTGATGAAAAGCACTTGCGACAGATCGTAGGGTTCTTCGAGGTAATGGTCGCTGAAACGGGCGTTTTGCTCGGGATCGAGCACTTCGAGCATCGCGGATGCGGGATCGCCCTTGTAATCGGAAGACATCTTGTCGATTTCATCGAGCAGGAAGACGGGATTGATCGTCTTGGCGTCCTTCATGCCCTTGATGATCCGGCCCGGCATCGCGCCGACATACGTCCGACGATGACCTCTGATCTCCGACTCGTCGCGAACGCCACCGAGTGACTGTTTGACGAATTTCCGATTCAACGCCTCGGCGATCGATACGCCGAGAGACGTTTTTCCGACGCCGGGGGGGCCCGCCAGACAGAGAATCGTCTGCGGATTACGTTTGGTCATGACTTTGACCGCCAGATATTCGATGATGCGTTCCTTGACCTTTTCGAGGGCATAATGGTTCTCATCGAGCTTTTTCTGTACCTTTTTCAAGTCCGTGTTGTCGCGACTCGACTTGCGCCAGGGAAGTTCGACCAACAGGTCGAGATATGTCTTGATGATCGTCGACTCCGCCATGGCGGCCGGTGTCGATTGGTAGCGCGACAGTTCCTGAAGCGCTTTTTCTTCCATGGACTTGGGCATTTTGCAGGCGAGGATCTTGGTGCGCAGTTCATCGATCTCGTCTTCTTTTTTGGCTTTGTCTCCGAGTTCGTTCTGGATGGCACGCATCTTTTCCCGCAAGTAGTATTCCTTTTGGTTCTCATCGATGGAGCGCTTGATTTCATCGTTGATCTTCTGTTCGAGGTCGACGATCATTTTCTGTTTGGCGATATCCTCAAGCAACATCTTGAGACGCTTGGTCAGATCGGATTCGACGAGGTACCGATACTTCGATTGAGGCGTGGACTTGAGATTCGCCACGACGAGATCAACGAGCTTCTCGGTAGGAATACCCTGTTGGATCTTCTGCATGACGTTATTGGAAGGTTGGAGGATCGTCTGATCGTTGTTGGCGATCTCATTGACGACCATCTTGACAAGGGTCAGCTCTTCATCCGGGACACTCATGGTCGTCTCGATTTCTTCGTAGTCGACGACGAAATAAGGCTTTGTCAAAAAGAACTCATTCGCACGGATGCGTTTAAGTACGTTGAATTTGACTTTGTAACTGTCATTCGGCAGTTTGATTTTCATGGCGATCTTGGCGAGAACGCCGTGTGTCTCGAGATCCTGAACGGTCGGTTCTTCGATCATCGGATTTTTCTGAATCAGAATCACGACGTACTGAGCGAACCCCTTTTCGGACTCTTCGACGGCTTTGAGCGATATCTTTCGTCCGACCTCGATGCGGAAGTCGGTATGGGGAAGCGGTGTCGTCCCACGGACGATTACGGCTGGTAGACTCTTGGCGATATCCATGTCTTCACATCCTCTCTTGGACTACTTATATTATAGCATGTTTTCGGGTATTTGCAATCAATATGACCGAGTGCCAATACACTTGGTAACAAAGAGGGAACATGCGTTCCCTTCTCGTTTACTGTTTGATCGCGTTGTCGATGACGAACTGATAGGCGAGTGTCGTCGCCAGATCGTTTGTCAGGGCTTCCTTGGACAGACGATTCTTAACCTCTTCCAAGTCCATCTTGTGATGTTCGGCGAGTTCCTTGTACTTCGCTTCGATTTCTTCTTCGGATGGTTTGATCGATTCCGTGTTGGCGATCGCTTCGAAGATCAGGCTCATTTCAACGCGTTTGAACGCTTCCTTGCGCGCGCCTTCTTCAAAAGCTTTGGGTTCGGTCCCGTTGAGACTCAAAAACATCTCGTATTCCATACCGTACTGTTTGGCCTGTTCCTTGATGTTGTTCAGATAGTTTTCCGTTTCCTGGTCGATCATTTCTTTGGGAATATCGACCGATGCTTCTTCGATGACTTTCTGAATGACGTCGTTGTTGAACCGTTTGGTCGCTTCCTGTTCTTTTTGTTCGATCAGTTCTTTTTTCGTCTGTTCTTTCAACTGATCGACGGTCTCGACGCCTTCACGTTCGAGCTTCTTGACCCATTCGTCGTTGAGTGTTTCGGGTTTTTTCGTTTTGATTTCATGGAGCTTGATCTTGAAGACGACGTCTTTTCCGGCGAGTTTTTCCGCTTGGTATTTTTCCGGGAAGGTCACGTTGATATCGGCTTCTTTTCCCGCTTCCATTCCGATCATCTGATCTTCGAATCCGGGAATGAACGTGTTCGATCCGATTTCGAGTTCATAGTTTTCGGCTTTCCCGCCCTCGAAGGCCTCACCGTCGAGAAATCCTTCGAAATCGAAGATGGCGGTATCGCCCTTTTCGACCGTGCCTTCTTTGGGTTCGAGCGTGGCGTCTTTTTTAAGCATTTCCTGAATTCTCACATCGACATCGGTATCCTTGACATTCGTTTCATCCGCGGCAACGGCGACACCCTTGTAGGTTCCGAGGGTGACTTCCGGTTTGATCGCCGTTTCGATCCGAACTTCGAAGGGACTCCCCTGTTTGATGTTCGCGATGTCGAGATCGATTTTCGGCTCACCGACGATCTCGTGGTCGGGGTCTTGCAGCGCTTCGTGATACTTGTGCATCAGAACGTGATTGATCGCCTGTTCATAGAGCGTTTCGACACCGAACTTGGAGTCATAGATTTTGCGGGGCACCTGACCTTTTCGGAAACCTTTGATCTCCACATCCTTCTTGACTTTGTCAAAAGCGTGGTCAAGACCATGCTCGAATTCTTCGGGTGAGACGTCAAAGGTGTATCGTACGCGATTGTTTGATATTTTTTCTACTTTCATGTGTACTCCTTTTGATTCCTGGATTTGTGTCAACCTTTCTAATTATAACATATTTTGGGTTTTATGAAAGTGATTTAATTCGTCATTGCAGTTTTCGGATATTTGCGATAAAATATGTTCATGAAAAGAGGTTGAAAGCATGTATCAGATCAAAGAAGTCAAAACAAGGCGTCAAGCCTGGCAGTTCACGGAATTTCCCAACAAGCTTTATCGTGATGTCGATGCGTTTGTTCCCGCGCTCTCGCTCGATGAGCGAACCGTCTTCAACACACGCAAAAACCCCATGCACGAGTATTGCGACAGCATTCGTTTTCTGGCATACGAAAACGGACGCGTCGTCGGACGTATCGCCGGGATCATCAACCACAAGTTGAATGATGCCTTCGGTCTGTCTCAAGCCCGCTTCACCCGCATCGACATGGTCGATGACATCGAGGTGACGAAGCTTCTGATCGATACCGTGACCACGTGGGCGAAAGACCACGGCATGAACGAACTCATCGGCCCGATCGGTTTCACCGACCTCGATCGACAAGGGATGCTCGTCGACGGGTTCGACCAGCTCAACATGTTCATCACCATCTACAATCATCCCTATTACAAGGACCACTTGGAACAGCTCGGGTTCATCAAGGACGTCGACTGGACCGAAAAGAAAATCATGTGGCCCAAGGAAGTCCCGGACAAAGTCCGTCGTGGTGCGAAGATCAGTCGTGAACGATACGGCTATCAACTCATCAAGTGCAAAACGAAAAAGGAAGTCTTCAACTACATCTATGAGGCTTTCGACATGTACAATGTCGCATTTCAGGAACTCTACGGATTTTTTTCGATTATGCGAAAGGTCATGGACTACTACATCAAGCAGATGATCACGCTGGTCCAACTCGACTATCTCTGGTTCGTGACGGATAAAGCCGGAAACGTCGTCTCGATTACGCTCATCATGCCGTCGCTGGCCGAAGCGAACAAAAGAAACAACGGAAAGCTCTTGCCGTTCGGGATTTTTCGCCTCTTCAAGGCCATGAAGAAACACGACGTGATCGACCTCTATTTCATCGCCATCGATCCCAGGCATCAGGGGAAAGGGATCATCGCGATTATCTGGGAAGACGGCATCGAGCTCGGCATAAAGAACAAGATTCGCTATGCGGAAACCGGACCGGAACTCGAAGGCAACCTACAGATGCAGAACCAATGGAAAGGTTTCGAAGCGATCGAACACAAAAGGCGCAGGTGCTATAAAAAAGCGATCTAGGGCGTATCAATACGCCCTGGATTTTTTATAGGATCGCCTTGATGCGTTTTGCCAGTCCTTTGACATCGGAAAGACTTAGTGAGCTCAAGGACAGTCTCAAACCACGTTCGACCGGAATTCCGTATATGCCCTGATCGGAAAGCTTCTGATAGCTCAGGGCCGGATCGTCGACGATCAGTGTCACGAAGAATCCGCTTTGATAGGGGTAGTGACAAAGACCGATTTCGGCGGCTTCCCGGATGAAGGTCTCCGACCGGGTTTTCAATGCGTGTCTGGCCTGATCGAGTTCGGCGACAAACCCCTCTTTGACCAAAGGAAGATCCTCGATCAGACGAACACCCGTCGCCGGAGGACAACTCCAGGTCGAACGCGCCACGAAACGTGCCACACGGGAAAACGCATCGATCTCGTCTCGGCTCTTCGATACCGCGATCAAAGCACCGAGACGTTGGCCGTAAAGGGAAAAACTCTTGGATCCGCTGAAGGCGAAGAGCATGAGAAGGTTCTTGTGGACATCCTTGATCGATTCGAAGATTTCGCGTGACGTTTCAAAGGAGTCTCCCGCATAGTCCATGTATGCGAGATCATAGACGATGGTGACGTGCTTGCCGCGCTCGATCACGTCACGCGCGTGCCGATAGATTTCCCGCCACTCGGATCCGGTCATGGAATATCCCGTCGGATTGTGGGCGGGATCATTGAAGAGCAGAATGATCCGGTCATGTCTTTCGATCTCCTGGTCGATCGTCTGTTTCAGTCCCGCGAAGTTGAAACGATTCCCATCGAACATCGGATAGGTCCGATAGGACCGATCGATATTGGAAAGGATCGCACGATAGTTCGTCCAGTAGATATCCGGCATGATCAGCGTATCCTCTTGCTCCATGTAATTCAAAAAGGCATTGTGCAGGGCGCCGCATGCACCGGGAGTGGCGATCAGATCGACGTTGAACGCTTCTTTGATCTCCTGCTCGTGATTCTGGAACACCCAGCTCAAAAGCGATTCTCGAAAGGCTTGTCCGCCATCGATCGGCGGATAGGCATATTGTCTTTTGTCCTCGATCCTCTGGATCGAATCGGTAATCGTCTTGAACGTATGGAAGCGTCCGTCATCGTCGAAAAGCGCACCAACGGTCGCGTCGATCACGTGATCGTTTTCTTTTTTTGCCACCTTCGCGTCATGCGCGATTTTGAATGTATCCCCCTGCAGTTCTTTCGTTTTTCTTATTTTCGCTACGTTGCTCATGTATTCGATCCTCCGTTCCTAGCCATATTATAACAAAATAATCTTTTTATGATATAATCATTCTTAAATCGTCTACACGAAATATCAATGAATCGAGGAGAACCATGAAAAAATTCCATTTGACCGACTCATACGCACTCATCAACTTCGAAGCCTCAACGTGTGATTCCGCCACCAGGATCATCGCTTCCAAGGGGTTCAATCTCGTTTTGGCACAGTTCATCCGTAAGATGAGAAAAGAAAAGTCTCCCTTGATGACGGAACTCAAAGGCATCCGCGCTTCGCATTTTCTCGACGCCTACAAATCACTTCTGATCTGGGATTACGAGAGTGTTCTCAGGAAAAACGGCGTGCTTCTTCCGCTTCTTGAAAAACGGAAAGTCTTCGAACGATTTACCGAAGCTTTTTATGACGATTGGCGAAATCTGAGACGCTACGGATTTCTATACGGCAATCGGTCCTATGCGCTTGAAGCGAATCCGATCCAGACCGCCGATGCCTTGAACGAACACATCCTCTATTTGTACCGGCGGATCAGTGAAAACATTCGCGGCAGAGCTTTTCAAGTCTACCGACAGCTTCCCGCCGGTGTCAATGCCAATATGGTTTTGATCTTCCATCGCTTTACCGTATCCGAAGCGTATAAGGACATTCAAAACGTCGGCTTCGCCCAGAACATTCTGACACGACCGCCTTTCATGATCTATTCGAAGGCGAACAAGCGCTCCGGACTGTTCAAGGAAATCCCTCAAAACCCGCTTGCCACACTTACGATCAACAGGTTGCACTATGTCTGTTTTCCCATCAGGATCGGATCCATCCTGTCGTTCGTCTACGTCCATCGTGATTTTCTTCACCACGGCATCGCCCTCGGCAACCTTTTTGAGATCGTTCCCTATGAAGCATTGAAAGACGAGAAACCGAAGATCGTTTATCTCTACGGCATCCGTGAAAACGCCTATGACGGAACATTCACATACGACAAGAACGAGGACATCTACCTCGGATTCGTGTCACGCGATGAGAAAAACGATTATTTCGGTTATATGAAAAAGATGTTGTTGACGCTTCACAATGTCTACATGATCGACCTTGGTCGCCTGCCGATTCACGGTGCGATGGTCAAGATCACGTTCAGAAACAAGATGGTGAAGCATGTCGTCATCATCGGTGACAGTGGCGCCGGCAAATCCGAAACGCTCGAAGCGCTCCGGGTTATCGGCGGCAATGTGATCGAGAACATGGATGTCGTATTCGACGATATGGGCGTTTTCTTTGAGAAGAACGGTCACGTCGTAGCCAACGGAACCGAAACGGGCGCTTTCGTCCGGCTCGATGACTTGGACAACGGCTATGCCTATCAGAAGATGGACCGGGCCATCTTCATGAATCCGGACCAGACGAATGCCCGTGTCGTGCTGCCGGTCGCGGATCACGAGACGATCACAGCGGATCATCCGGTCGACATGTTGCTCTATGCCAACAACTATGAAAAAAACGAACAGGGCATTCGCCTGTTCGACTCGGTTGAAGAAGCCTTGACGATCTTTTGCCGCGGCATGAGAAAAGCCAAAGGTACGACGAGCGAACAGGGCCTGGTCGAAAGTTTCTTCGCCAACCCCTTCGGTCCTGTCCAAAAACGAAAGCAGACCGAAAATCTTCTCGGACACTATTTCCAAAGACTCTTCGAAGACGGCATTCCGACAGGTGAGATCCATACGGAACTCGCGATCGAAGGATCCGAAGCCGATGGCCCGAAACGCGCGGCTCAGAGACTGCTTGAGTTGCTGATGCGATAAAGAGAGACCGGACGATCACGCTCGTCCGGTCCTTTTGTTTCAGAGTATGACGATCCAGTCGTTCGGATCTTCGATGTCACCGAACTGAATGCCGATGAGGTTGTCGTAAAGCTTTTGTGTGACCGGGCCCATCGTGTCATGATACGGGAGCACGATACGTTCTTCGTTTCTCGTGATCGTACCGACCGGAGTGATGATCGCGGCCGTACCGCATGCACCGGCTTCGCTGAGGTGATCGAGCTGGTCGATATGGATATCGGTCTGTTCGACCTTGATCTTCAGCATGTTGCGTGCGATATACATGAGCGAATCGTTCGTGATGCTTTTGAGAATCGACGGTGATTTCGGTGTTATGTAGGTCCCGTCTTTCGTTACCGCGAAAAAGTTGGCGGCCCCGACTTCCTCGATCTTGGTATGCGTCTTCGGATCCAGAAAAATGCAGTCCTTGTATCCTTTTTGTTTCGCGTGGTATTGCGGGTAGAGACTGGCCGAATAATTGCCACCGACCTTGACGTGGCCGACGCCGTTCGGCGCGGCACGATCGTATTCCGTGACGATGAAGTCAACCGGTTTCGATGCCGGACCGAAATACGTTCCGACCGGCAGAACGACGACTCCGAACAGGTATTCCGATGACGGTTTCAGCCCGATGTTATGTCCGATGCCGATGATATAGGGGCGAATATAGAGCGTCGCCTTCGATTCATGGGGAGGGACGAAATCGATGTTCGCCCGTACCGTACGCGTGATCGCCTCGATGAATTTTTCGACCGGGACCGCCGGCATCATCGAACGTTCACAGGACATGATGAAGCGTCTGGCGTTGTCATAGGGTCGAAAGAGTTGAACGCGTCCATCCGCGCGACGGTAGGCCTTCATGCCTTCGAATGCCTGCTGTCCATAGTGCAGACCGGTTGACATCTTCGAAATACGAATCATGTCATCTTCTTCCAGGACGCCATCATCCCAACTGCCGTCCCTGTAATAGGATACGTAGTTGAGTTCCGTCTTGGTGTAATCGAATCCGTAAGTTTTTTTCTCCATTTTCTCCTCCATCTTATTTCAGTTCGCTTTGTTGTCTTTTATCCAGGTGAAATCGCCTATTCAAATATGCTTTCGTATCGTTTCGATCGTAGATGTAACAAAATACGATCGACATGATGCTCGTATAGATCAGAACCGGCAGGATCATCCAGACAACCGGCCAGAAAAACGGTTCACCCGTGAGCGGATGAATTTTCAAAAAGGCCGGCACGAAGATCAAGGGAATCCAGGCGACTTTGCTGAATTCCTCCTTGATTCCGAAGATCAGGGAAGGGTTTCGTTTGTTGACGTCATAGAGGTCCGCTCGCGGTACCCAGTTGATCGCCGTAAGGATGAGTTCATTGATGAATATGATGAACAATACCATGACGAGAACGAGCGGAGCCCGTGAGAACCGTTTGATGCTGATCTCGTGCATACGGTAGTGCATCATGACGAAGGGTACGAGGAAAAGAATCAGATGTGAGACGTAGAAGCGGATGATTTCGACGCTGAATGCCATCTGGTGACCGAAGAAAGCGCCATCGAACCGATCGGACATGGCATTCGCCGGATAGACGAACGAGAGAAAGCCGCTGACCATGCCCGCCATGATGAGATAATCCTTTAGCGTCTTGTTTTTAATGAGATAGATGATCGGGAACAGGACACTGTTGACGGCACATATGTTTTCAAGTGAAACTTTGCGCAGGGGAATGTCCAATGTCGTATAGGGATAGATGAAAATCTTCAAAAAATGCAGGGCGAAGTTGAAAACGAGGACGCCGAAAAGAAACCAATAGCGGTATTTGTCGCTCTTGTTTTTCAAGAGTCGGATGGTCGCCAAAATGGCGAGGGTGCCCATGATGAGGTAGAAAAAGTAATAAACGTTTCCGAATTGTACGACAGGCATGTCGGTCACCTCGTTTTGGAATGAGCGTATCTTGATGAATTCACCATTATTATATCACAAATGTTTGCTGAAAAAAGAAGGTCCTGAGAATATGGACCTTCTTTTCGCACGTAATCTAGTTTTTCTCAAGAAGAAGGATCGTTCGGTCGATGTCTTTCCTGATCAGGTCGAGCGAGCTCGACCAGAATTCTTTTTTGGTCACATCGATACCCATCGTTTTGGCAACATCCCTGACATCGGCCTTGGTGGTCATGGAAAGCAGGTCGTCATAGGCACGGACAAAGCGTTTCGAATCTTTTTTGTATTCGGCATAAAGACCCTTGGCGAAGAGAAGACCGAAGGCGTAGGGAAAATTGTAGAAGTTCAACCCGGCGCTGTAGTAGTGTGGTTTGTTGAGCCACATGAAGGGATGCAGGCAGTCATGATCCAAGCCGTCTTTGTAGGCTTTCTTCTGTGCGGAAATCATCATGTCCTTGAGCTTGTTTTTGGAAATCGGTCCATCGGCATGAAGGAAGACATCCGATTCGAAATAGTAACGGGAAAGGATGTCGATGATGACTTGCGTATCGCCTTGAAGCGCATTCTCGAGAATCGCCATCGTCGTCTTGTCGTCATCGATCTGTTCGAGGAGATATTCGTTTACGATCGTCTCACAGAAGATCGAAGCGGTTTCTGCCAACGGCATCGGGTAACTCCAATGAAGAGGGAGATTGTTGCTGATGACTTCTCCGTGATAGCCGTGTCCGAGTTCATGGGACAACGTCAGGACATCGGAGAGTGATCCGGTGAAATTGGTCATGATCCGGCTTTCCCCGATCTGCGGCTGGTTGCTGCAGAACGCTCCGCCCCGTTTGCCTTTGCGTGGTTCGAGATCGACCCATTTTTTGTCGAAAGCTTTTTCCGCGAAGGCTCTGAGCGTGTCACTGTAACCGCCGAAAGCACGCTTGATGATATCCTGCGCCTCGTCATACGTATAGGTCTTTTCGATTTTTCCGACGGGGGCGAAAAGATCGTAGAACGGCAAGGCGTCCTTGTGTCCGAGATATTTTGCTTTCGCTTTCAGATAACGGGCGAAATGGTGTTGATTGTCTTCCATCGCTTCGAGCATCGCCTCGAGCGCTTCTTTGTCGAGTCGCGATTGAAAGAGCGTTTTATCGAGCGTGCTCGCATAGCCGCGCAAGTCATCGAGGGTCTTGACCTCTCTTTTGATATTCGACAGAGCCAGCGCGATGGCATCGGCGATGTCGTCATAGGCCTTGATCTCAGCCTCATAGGCGTCCTTTCTCACGGTCTTGTCATGGTCATAGGCGAGATTGCGCACTTCGCTCAACGTCATGACTTTGTCACGATAAATGACACTCAGATTCGCCGTCAGCAGACCTTGGAGATTGGACCAGGATCCGGAAGCGAGTTCACGCATCTTGGCGTAAAGCACTTCTTCTTTTTCACTCAAGAGATGTCTGGCTTCCTTTTGTTCGCGATCGAGTATATAGAAATACGTTTTGATGCGTTCACTTTCGTTTGCAAGTTCTTTCAAGTCGATCGTTGCCAGATGGCGGGTGAAAACAACGTCCTCGGCAGTCGCTTTCTGCATGATGCGTTGAATTTTCGAAAGGTAGACGGGAGCGTTCTGGTCGTTCACGTTCGTCGCCCACGTGAGACGCGCGAAACTGCCGAGCGTCATGACACGCCGGATGATATCCTCTCTTCTGGAAAGGTATCCTTCAATCAACGCGACATCGTCCAGTTTTTGGTCGTTGATGATGAAAGCCTTGTAGTCATCCATGGCCTCATCGAGTGCGGCAAGGTCCTTTTCGTAGCGTTCGTCGAACCCCTCATAGAGTCCGGACAAATCCCATGTGTTCATACGTAGTCTCCTTTTTTTATGGATATGAAACGATGATCTCGAGGTCGCCTTCGACCTCGATCGCTTTCGTTTCGGTCGTTATGATGAAATGATCGCCTTTTTTGATCTCGAAACCGTTGATTGTCCCTTTCCCCGACAGAACGCTCATCAGTTTGAAGGACGTATGAAGAAGGGAATGCGTTCCTTGGATGCGCCAGTGTTCGACCGTGAAATATGGTGTCCTGATCAGATTCGTCAAGGTGTTCTGATCATCGGTTGTCACGCGCGGTATCGTGACGTGTGGGTGGTAAGGGACGGTCGTGACGCGTATCGCGTCCTCGATATGCAAGTCCCGCTTCTTGCCGTTGTGGTCCTTTCTGTCATAGTCATAGAGACGAAAGGTCGTATCCGAAGATTGCTGGGTCTCAAGGACGACGATTCCCTTGCCGATCGCGTGAACCGTACCGGCCGGAATATAGATGAAATCGCCTTTCTTCACACGCCGTTCGATGAAAAGGTCGTCCCAGGCTTCCCGTTCGACCATGTCTTTGAAGTCCGCGGATGTCAAAGCCGTATGCCCTTCGATGATTCTGGCGTCTTCTTTCGCGTCGATGACATACCAGCATTCGGTCTTACCGGCTTCACCGCGCTCTTTTCGAGCCGTTGAGTCACTTGGGTGAACCTGAACGCTCAAGTCCTGATTCGCATCAAGAATCTTGGTCAGTATCGGGAACTCCTCGCTCTTGACATGCGCAAAAAGCGCACGGTCGAGTTGATAGACCTCAGCCAGTTTCATTCCTTCGTAGGACCCGTTCATGACGACGGATGACCCGTTATCGTGTCCGGATATGCCCCAGCACTCTCCGATCCGATCGGATTCAACGGAATATCCGAATAGCCTTTTCAGGTTCGTGCCTCCCCAAATTCGCTCTTTGAAAACCGGTTTTAGAAAAAGAATGCCGTTCATATCTCTACCTGCCCTGTTCATGCGTCACCAAACTGATCGAGATCGGGAAACGTCTCGAAAAGCGAACTCATGAAAAAATAGTGTGTCCCGGATAAAAAATTGCTTTGTTGTTTCGTCGATCGACGGTCGTACTCCCTGCGATACCTGAGTTCGAGCAACCGATCGTCTGCATACTCGAACTCGACGACATCGATCAGATCTTCCGGTGTATCCGAATCGGGAATCATACCCCTTAGGACATGATGTCCGTTTTCCTTGAAACCTTTGGGTTCCATCAGACCGAGCGCGACATGTTCAAGATGGGATAGGGACAGATCGTCAAGATCGATGATCGTACAATACCTCTCGATCAGCAACTTGAAGTCGTTGTCATTATGCGGATCGAGGTCGTTGGCATAGCGTTTCATCGTTTGTGTCCGGTAGATGAAATCCGGCGTGACCATGATCATCTCATCACGACGATCGGATACGTTGTCGGATGTCGTGATGAAGTGAAAGACGATTTCATCCCGATTCGTCGCGTCATACATTTCCATCTGGTCGACGGATTCGTTTTCTTCGTAACTGATCCGATTGGCCATGACGGCGTCCGTATCGATGATGAGACGGTCGAAGATCGCTTCGATCGTTTCCTCGTCCAGATCCTCTTCCCGGTTACACCCGACAAGCATGATCGTCATGAGGCAGAGAAAGCTCGATATCAATAATCGTTTCATTGTTTTCTACTCCTCAGTCGAATCAACGACTTTGTCTTTGATCCGGTCGAGATCTGTGAACCAGAACGTGACGTGATACCCGTAATCCACGTTTCCCTGTTCCAAGTCCAAGTTTTGGACATGGAAAACCATGTAGAAAAGACCCGTAAAACGCTCGCTTCCACCATCGTCATAGGAACCCGTATGAATCGCGAATAACGGAGCACGGTCTTCTTGAGCACGGATATAGTCCGTTGAAAACATGACAAGCCAGATCATGAAAATCGTGAACAAAACGATTTTCGTTTTTCTTTTCATGAATATTCAGACTCCTTTCGGACAATCAGTGAAACATACACACAAAACCTCAAACCGGTTTTCAAGTCTTTCACGTTTAGGGACAAAACCGGTCATCCTCATGCGGATCTTCGGGTTCGTCTTGACGTGACGCGGAGAAACTCAAGAACGAATAGATCATGAAAACAACGACTAAAACACTTACAAGAACCTCCATGATCTACGATCATCCTTTCTCGGATTCCCTAAATCGTCAAATCGGATTGTTCGGGTCACAACAATCCCTAGAATCCTGTTATGTTTCCCGTCTTGGACATGATTCCTAGAATTGTGAATGAAGCGCGATCTGCCAGTCGAACAAGCTTTGATCCGATTGTTCTTCGACGAGCGGATCGGCATGATCGCGTGCATGACATCAGCCGTTCTATGCTTTGGAAACCAAAAGACTCACACTTTCATCTTGTGAACTCTTACGCACGAATATTTTGATCAAGAATATCCATAAAAGAGATACGATCAATCTTTCAAAACTTCGTTTTAAGTCCATCATTGTTTGCTAAAAATTATACGCTCTGAATACCTTTTTTTCTTCATTCATAATGAGTCCACATTCTAATGATAATGACTGCATGATGTTCTATGTCTATTTTATAAATTAACCTATGCTGTCTATTGATCCTTCTTGAATATGCACCTGTTAAATCACCAACCAACTTTTCATAAGGTGGCGGTTTTTCAAAAGGATTTTTTCGGATCACTTCAATCAAGTTTTTAACTTTTTGATCTAGATTTGCTTGTTTAAGTCTTTTAATATCTTTAATAGCATGTTTTGTATATCTGACTTCATACATATGAAACTACCACTTAACTTTGTCTTCAGCAATCGTTTGTTCGTAAGTAGTTTTAAGACCATCAGTAATTGTCTTCTTATATGATTCATTTGAACTTAAATATAGTGTTTCAAGAAGACTTCTATATTCATCTTCAGAAATCATGATGACATTGCCGTTTTTTGTGTTGATGTTTATTTCAACACCATTTTCAATTGCCATCTCTGCTAACTTATATAAGTCTTTTCTTGCGTTAGTAATGTTTGTTGTATATGACATAATATCGCCTCCACATTGATTATAACATACGTTATTGCGTACGTCTATAACATTTATAATAATGCATCAAATATGATAAACATACTCGGTGATATTATCTTTTTCATTAGTTTTCATAAATCCGGATTTCGTAAAAAGCTCTATAGAACTCGTGTTATGTGTCTCAACATAAACCTTATAAGTCCTTATATTATAATCAAGGAAATTCTGTTTGAGCAAGTCAATAATGCACTTCCCAATCCCTTTTCCTTGATTTTGAGTCATGATTTCTATAGAAAAAGTTGCATAATCACCAATTAGTTCTACATGTAAACCGCCTACGTATAGATGATTATGTTTAATAAGCTTATAGTGAATATGACTTGAACTTAGAAGGTAATCGTAATAATGATCATCTACATGTATAAATTTTCTAATGGATTCATCATTTCTTATCTGATCGAATATGTTTTTATTATGGATTGATAAATCTTCAAAATCCAGATTCACAATTGATCCTCTCATTTCTTGTGTAATAAACTCACACTTTCAACATGGGACGTATACGGAAACATGTCAATCGGAACTGACTCGATCATCTCATACTGTTCCTGAAGAAGATTGATATCCTTGGCAAGCGTCGAGGGATTGCACGAACCGTAGACGATGCGCTGTGGCGCGATCCGTTTGATCAGATCGATCGTTTCCGTCCCCAATCCGGTCCGTGGCGGATCGAAGAACATGACGTCGACCTTCATTTTCTTGAGACCGGAGAGAGCTTTTTTGAAGTCTCCCTGAATCATTCGGACATTGGATATGCGGTTTTCGAGCAGACTTTTCTTGGCGTAGGCACAGGCAACCGGGTCGATCTCGATCGCATAGATCTGTTTGGCGTCGCCTGCCACATAGTGACTCACCGGTGCGAGTCCCGCATAGGCATCGATGGCGATCTCATCGGGCTTCAGTCTCGCCATTCTGCGCATCGTCCGGTAAAAGTGTGTCGCCTGTTCGGTATTCAGTTGAAAGAAGCTTTCCGGACGGAGTTGGAATTCGAAATGATCGAGCGATTCGATGATGGATTCTTTTCCATATGTGTGCCAGACGTCATCGGATTGGAACCCATGGCGGTTTTTATCGTCTTTGATGATCGAGAAAACCGATACGACGTCCTTTTCCCGCTCCGTGAGTTCACGTATGAGCGCTTCGAGTCGTTTGTCGCGCTGCGTGACAACGAATGTGACTTGCGCCTGACTGCTGTATTTGGAATATCTGATGACAAGCGATTTGACCATCCCGTGTTTTTTGTTGTCGAGTGCGTGAACCTTGTGCTTGTCCATGAGTTTCGTCAGGATTTGCAGGAGTTCATTGATCCGTTCGTACTGAACGGGGCAGGAATCGATCTTGACGAAATAATTCGATCCTTTCGCGTACATGCCGAAGACGTTCTTGCCGTTGACGCGCGTGACGGGCAGGGATGCCTTGTTCCGGTAGTGGGTGGACGCGGGGGAAGGGATTGTCGGACCGATGATGGTGTGATCGACCTTGGGATAGACATAGCGGTCTAGCGCCTGAACGAGAATCTCTCTTTTCTCGACGAGCATCCGCTCATAGCCGAGGTGTTGAACCTGGCATCCGCCACATCGTTCGAACACGGGACAAAACGGCGTAACGCGTTCCTTGCTTTCTCTGATGATAGTCTTGATCGAAGCGATCGCACGATTGTGAAACACGTTCTGGATCTCGACGTCAACGATCTCATTGGGCAGGGCGTGATCGACAAAAATGGCCATCTTCTGATCATAGCCGATGCCCTCTCCATTGATTCCAAGACGTCTGATGGTCAAACGAACGATATCGCCGATTTTTATGTGGTCATTCATCGAGACCCCTCCTGTAATAATACCATTTTAGCACAATTCGAATCGTAATCATAGGGTTCCCATACGTTCTTCCATGAAAAAAACGAGCACTCCTCGAGTACTCGCCTGAAACGATCGGATCTATTCGAAACGCATGACCTCTCGGGCGATCATGACTTCCTCATTGGTCGGAATGACGATCGCTTTGACAGTCGAATCTTTCGTGGAAATGACGTGCTCGCCGTTTTTCGCATTCGCTTCATGATCGATCCTCACACCGAGCACTTTGACGGCTTCAAGGATGCTTTCGCGAACCTGGGGTGCGTTTTCACCGATACCGGCGGTGAAACAGATCGCATCGAGTCCGCCCATATAGACATAATAGCTGCCGATATAGTCCGCGATGCGTTTGACTTGGATGCGGTGTGCGAATCCGGCCCGCTCTCCACCTTCGTTCATGGCGTTGACGATGTCCCTGGAATCGTTGGAAAAACCCGAGACGCCGAGGTACCCCGAACGCTTGTTCAAGTCTTCCAAGACCTCATGCATCGTCCGGTTTTCCTTCTTGGCGACGAGCGCGAGTACCGAAGGGTCGACATTTCCGCTGCGTGTTCCCATCGGGATTCCTTCGAGTGGCGTCAGACCCATCGACGTATCGACGGATTTCCCGCCGTCAACGGCACACAGAGACACGCCGTTTCCGAGATGGCAGACGATCACTTTCGCTTTGGGATTGTCCAGCAATACCGCTGCGCGCTCTGAGACATACTGATGGCTCGTCCCATGGAAACCGTACTTGCGAACCCCGTACTTCTCATACCATTCATAGGGAGTCGAATAAAGAAAAGCCTCTTCTTTCATGGTCTGGTGGAACGTCGTATCGAAAACGGCGACTTGCGGAACGTCCGGCAAAGCCTTCCTGAAAGCTACGATTCCCGTGATGTTTGCCGGGTTGTGAAGCGGGGCCAGGTCATTCAGACTGGCGATCTTTTCGATGACCTCGTCATCGATCAAAGCCGAGTCCTTGAACAGTTCCCCACCTTGAACAACGCGGTGACCGACGCCGTCGATTTCTTCAAGTGTGGAAATGATGCCTTGTTTGATCAGTCCCTCGACAACGAGTTCCACGGCCTTTTTATGGTTTCTTACGGGCTGTGTCGAACTGATCTTGTCGCCATTGAACTTAATCGTGAATACGGCTTCATCGAAACCGATGCGTTCGACGAGTCCCTGGGCGATGAGACGTTCCTCGGGCATGTCGAGCAACTGGAATTTCAACGATGAACTACCGGCGTTTACTGCTATGATTTTCATATTTATCTCGCTCCTTCGTATTTATGATATCGTATTTTCGCGTTTTATTCAATAGGTATGTGAATTTATATTCATATTAGTAGAGGAAGGCATAGATCGCCACGAATTGCAATACCGTTCCGATGCTCGTGAAGAGATGCCAGACAAAATGGAAATACCGGATCCGCGGCATAACATAGAAAATGACGCCGATGCTGTAGGCGATCCCTCCGAAGAGAACGAAATAGAATGCCCTCGAATCGTAGTTCATCAGCGCTCGGATGAAAACGAGCGAACTCCAACCCATCGCAAGATAAAAGAAAAGGTGGATTTTGGCGAATCGTTTGATCCATATGCTTTTGAAAACGACACCGGTCGCAATCAATACCCACTGAACGATAAAAAGCGTGAGTCCGGTATCGAGCATGCCTTCGATCCCGAGAAACGGTGTCCTCAGACCCGGCAGCAACAACAAGGGAGGCGCGAACGTCCCGCCGATCAAGAGATAGATCGACAAATGGTCGAAACGACGCATGACACTCTTGGCCGTACGGTTGGTCAAAGCATGATAGAGGGTGCTCATCGTATAGAGTATGATGATCCCGAATCCGAAAATGAAGGCGGCGAACACTTCGATCGCGGACGTGCTCTTAATCAGGAGAAGGATGAGCGCGACGACGCCGAAGATCGCCATGACGCCATGCGATATCGCATTGGCGATTTCTTCGCCGACCGTCTGTTCGTGATTGATTTTCATGGTTTATCTCCTAGAAATTGATCGAGAAAATCCGGACCCTTTTTGGATTCCGGTTCCGTTTTGCAAAGACCGGGAAAGTCCAACTGTCTCTCGACTTCGTATGTGACGATCGCGACCGCATTCGCGAGGTTCAACGAACGTACTTTGTCGGTGGTCGGAATTCGAAAACAACGATCGAGATTCGATGCCAGCAGCGTCCGGTCGACGCCTGAGGATTCTTTGCCGAAAATGAGATAGATCGGCTGTGTCACGGAAGAAAAGTCGATCGTTGAATACGTCTTTTTCCCGTAACGCGACAAAAAGAAAAAACTGCCTTCGTTCTTTTCTCTGAACGACTCGTAATCCGGATGGATCTCGTAATCGATGTCCGCATAGTAATCGAGCGCACTGCGTCTGAGACGTCTTTCATCGATCTTGAATCCGAGTGGCTCGATCAGATGCAGTCTCGCACCGATCGCGACCGCCGTACGCATGATATTTCCGGTATTCTGGGGTATTTCCGGCTCATAGAGCACGATGTGAATCACTTTCTCTGCCGTTTTCATGTACTTTTCGGATTCTTGTGGGATGAAATGAGTTCCTGCTGAATATCCCAGAGCTTCTGCGACAGGTCGACGTAGTATCGATGCGGATTTTCCAAGCGTGTCACTTCGTCCCACAGATAGGATTTCTGCTTGGTCGAATAAGCCCGGATTTCTTCAAGAGAGGGCAGATCGTAGACGCGTTTTCCACCTTTAAAAATCGGTTGCAAAAGCGGTTCGACCTGGAAACCGGCAATCGTTTTGCTTTTCCAGGGGAAATGCGGGTCGAAGAGCCGATACGGTTGTTCCGGATCGATCGTCTCATCGGAAAGCGTCAAGACATCCGCGATCATCATGCAGTGCTCGTTATAGAAGCGATAGACCTGTTTGAAAGCGGGCACCGTCGTCTTGTCGACGTTGTCGCTGATCTTGATCGTCGGTGTAAGAACGCCGTTCATTTCGATCGCAGCGAGTTTGAATACGCCACCGAATACGGCTTCGCTCCGCGCGGTGACGAGTCTCTCACCGACTCCGAACGAATCGATTTTCGCACCTTGATGAAGGAGTTCCTTGATCAGATATTCATCGAGTGAGCTCGAAACGGTAATCGTCGTATCCGTCATCCCCGCTTCATCGAGCATCTTTCGTGCACACTTCGACAGATAGGTCAGATCTCCGCTGTCAAGACGAATGCCCTTCAATCGGTATCCGAGTGGTTCGAGAATTTCCTTATGGGTGCGAATCGCATTGGGAACCCCGGATTCAAGCGTCTGATACGTATCGACAAGAAGCACGGCCTGATCGGGATAGGTCATGGCATAGGCGCGAAAAGCTTCGAACTCGCTCGGATAACTCTGGACGTAGCTGTGTGCCATCGTTCCGAGTGCGGGAATATCATAGATGTATCCCGCATAGGTGTTCGATGTTCCGTAGACGCCGCTGATATAGGCGGCACGTGCGCCGTAGATGGACGCATCATAGCCGTGGGCGCGCCTGGCCCCGAATTCGAGAATCGGTCTACCCTGTGCGGCCTTGACGATCCGGGCCGCCTTGGTGGCGATCAGGCTCTGATGATTGAAAGACAACAGCAACATCGTCTCGATCAGCTGACATTCGATGATCGGACCCTTGCAGACGATGACGGGCTCCTTGGGGAAGATCGGCGTCCCTTCTTTCATGGCGTACAAGTCGGAACTGAATCGGAAATTTTTCAGGTATTCGAGAAAACCTTCTTCGAAAATGTCCATCGAGCGAAGATAGTCGATCTCCTTTGAATCGAAGGACAAGTGTTCGATATAGTCGATGATCTGTTCGAGACCGGCGAAAATGGCGTATCCGCCATGATCGGGTATCGAACGAAAAAAAACGTCGAAAACGGCGATGTCTTCGTGTCGGCCATCCTTGAAGTAGCCATTGGCCATGGTAAGCTCATAAAAATCCATGAGCAAGTTCAGTTTGCGGGTGTTCATAGATACCTCCTTGCATATAACCATTCTAACACTTTTTTCGTCTTTTTGGTATAATAAGAGCGTGAAAACAGGAGGCCCCGATATGATGATCATCCTATCTCCCGCCAAGACGTTCCAAAGGACTCATCGCATGCACCGGCAATTGCCGTTTTTTGCGGATGAGGCACGGGAACTTTACTCGAAAATCAGAGGAAAAACCCTCGATGAAATCGAACGTGACATGAAGGTATCGAAGAAGATTGCAAGAGATGTTGTCGAATACGCACAGACATACGGACAAAACATACAACCGGCGATCCATACCTATCACGGTGCGGCCTACAAAGCGTTTCATGCCGCATCTCTTTCCGAAAACGATCTCCTTTATGCCGAAAAGCACATCCGTATTCTTTCCGCGCTTTACGGGATTTTGAAGCCCTTGGACGGCATCTCTTTCTACCGTCTCGATTACAAGGATCGCATGCTCGGAAACCTCTATGATTTCTGGCGTCCGAAGTTGTCGGAATACGTCGGCGAGAACGTGAAAGACCAGGTCATCGTCAATCTCGCTTCACAGGAATTTTCAAGCGTTCTTTCGGATTTCGACATGTTGACGATTTCTTTCAAATCCCTTTACAAAGACAAATTGCGTACAACGAGCATGGAATCCAAGCGCATGCGCGGCGCCTTCGCTCGCATGATCGTCGAAAAGCGAATCGAGGACGTCCACTTGCTGAAGGAAATCGTTATCGACGGTTTTCGTTACTCGAAAACGCACTCAGATGATCGTGAATACGTGTTCGTCAAGGATGGTGAATGATCCCATGAAACGTCTTCTCAGACTGCTTTTGAGCCGTACGGCTCTCATCCTTCTTCTTTTGCTTTTTCAGGTTCTGCTTTTCCTCATGCTGATCGCCTATATTTCTCGCTTTCAATTCGTATCGACGATTCTCTATATCCTCAGCGTCATCATTGCGATCTACCTGATCACCAAGGAAGAAAACCCGATCTACAAGCTTTCCTGGATCGTACCCATTCTCGTTTTCCCGCTTTTCGGCGGTTTATTCTATCTGTTTTACAGGAGACGGAACATCAACCCGAAAACGCTCGAACATATGCGATCCATCACGATCGACCGCATGAATCACATATCGGTCAATCCGATGAAACAGGATAAAAACGCAACCTATCTCGAGCGCTTCGGATACGCTTCATACCGCAATACAAAATCAACCTTCATCCCGTCCGGTGAAAGCTTCTACGAGCAACTCATCGATGACTTGCGAAGAGCTGAACGCTATATATTTTTCGAATTCTTCATTATCAGCAAGGGCCAGATGTGGGATCGGATCCACCGGGTGCTTCGGGAACGCGTTCTTGCCGGAGTCGAAGTCAAGATCATCTACGATGATTTCGGTAGTTTTTCGCTTCCCTATCGTTATCCGAGGAAGCTCAGGGCCGAAGGTTTCGAAGTCATCAACTTCAATCCGATGCGTCTGCACATCAATTTCATGAATAATTATCGTGATCACCGCAAGATCGTCGTCATCGACGGCGACATCGGTTATACCGGCGGCATGAACATCAGTGATGAGTACATCAATCTCGTCCATCCCTTCGGGCATTGGCGTGACGCCATGGTCCGACTCGAGGGTGATGCCGTCTGGTCTTTGGTCCTGACGTTTCTGGAAAACTGGCGCTTCCAAAGCAAGGAACAGATCGATTATAACCGCTACAAAGGAAACATCACACACGAGAGTGAGGGACATGTCATTCCCTTTGACGACATGCCGCTCGACCAGGAATTGACGACCAAAAACATCTATCTCTCCCTGATCGCCAACGCGAACGAGTTCATCTTCATCACGACACCGTATCTGATCATCGACAGCGAACTCACGACGGCTTTGACGAATGCCGCCAAATCGGGCATCGATGTGCGGATCATCATCCCTTTCGTCCCGGACAAGAAACTCATTCTCATGGTTACCGAAAGTTTCATCCCCGAATTGATCGAATCCGGCGTCAAGGTCTACCGCTACAAACCCGGGTTCATTCACTCCAAGATGCTCATCGCCGATCGGAAAAGAGCGCTTTTCGGAACAGCCAACTTCGACTTCAGAAGTCTCTATCTCCACTTTGAAAACAGCATCTATTACGACCGTGATCCCGTCATTGAGGACATGCTTCGTTACTATCATGAAACGGAAGTCGAATCCGTTCTTGCCGAATCTTTGGCCAAACACAACATCTTCTATCGACTCGTACAGACATTGTTGCGGGGGTTCGCACCGCTCCTATAAAAAAACGCCCGTCATCAGACGGGCGCTGTTCATGTTCGAATCACTTGCGGCCAAAGCCGAGAATTCCGAAGACGGAGCCGGCGATCATGACCAGATAGGCGCCGAGATAGAGAATGACCATTACCGTTTCCCCGATCTTTCCGGGTTCGAGCAGATCCGAGAAAAAGGTGTTACCGGCATAATTCATGAGAATCGCCAGAAACAAAAGCGTTGAGGCACCACTTAGCAGAAATGTCGAGATCCGCTTCGGTTTCTTGTAGGAAAAGAGAATCCAAAGAAAGAAAGCCGTTGCGAGACTGATGCCGGGAACAATGTAATCGCTTAAGCTCTTGAGCTCATTGATCTGGTCTTCGAGACTGGCGAGAAGATCGATCAGCCAATCGGGACGAACGACGACGATCGGTGCCAGGAAACTCTGTCCGGCGGCGGCATCGAGGATGAAACCGACAACGAGCAGGGCGGTCAACAGGACACGCAATATGAGACCCTTTCGAATAACCCACAGCAAGAGCAGGAATCCCGCGACCAAGGCCAGGAAAACATAGGCCGTGTCATTGAGAAAGGATACGTGAACGAGTTGTTCATCGACCATCTCCGCGAATTCGACCAAGTTTCCGATAAAAGGAATCTCGGCGTGAGCGGGGTTCAAGACGAGCTTCGTTGCGATATAGAGCGCACCGACGAGTACGGCGATAAATCCGATCGTGCGCAGCAGTTTGCCGAACGGACCGTTTTCAACACGTTTTTTCATGATCATCCACCACTTTCTTCTTTTTTATATGAAAATATCGGTTATATTTTATCACAGTTTGGACTGATATAGAATACTTTTGTCATTTTTCTGAAATATCGTTATAGATTCCCAAGTCGCCTTGAACGATCCAACCCTTCTTCGTGAACAGAAGATCAATCACATAAACGAGAACAACGGGCAAAACAAGCATCAGAGAAACCGAAAGCCAGGCTTCCATGCCGTAATCCATATCGGCCAGTGTCTGCAAGGGTCCGACGAGACCCGAACTTCCCATGCCTGCGCCTTCGCTCGTCGTCGTCGTTTTCAACACCAAGACGAAGAACGGGGCGAGAATCGCCGATGTTATGATGGTCGGCAACCAGATTATCGGTTTTTTCAGGATGTTCTTGAACTGCAGCATGGATGTTCCAAAAGCGATCGAAAGCATCATGCCGATGTTGTTGTCCCTTCGCGACTGGATGGCGAACCCGATCATCTGCGCCGTCGTACCGACGACGGCGGCACCGGCCGCCAACCCACTGAGTTTGAGAGTAATCGCGATAGCCGCACTTGAAATCGGCGATGTCAACAGCATCCCCATGATCACCGCGATCGTGATACTCATGAAAAACGGTGCGTAAACGGTTGCGTGCACGATGAAGTCCTGAATGTTCAAGACGACGAAACGGATCGGGGCACTGACCAAAAGCGTAATGACGATGGCCAACGTGATCCCGAGAAGGGGCACGAGGAGGATATCGAAAGGCGTTCGTTTTTTCAATATGAAATTCAGAGCCAAAAGCGCCAGGACGACCGTGACGTAAACCGTCAAAGGCTCGTTGTTCATGATGAGTTCGAGTCCTTGGTCGAAAGAATAGCGAAAGCTCGTCGAGATACCACCGATGATCGCCGCAACCACGAGCTTGAGACCATCCATTTTCAATGACAGTCCGATACCCAAACCGATTCCTGCACCCATGAGACCGGCGAGTCGTTGGAAAACCGTGTCATAAAGTATTTCCAAATCGAGCAATAAACCGAACTGGCGAATGATGACGCCGATGATCAGGGTTGCGAACAGGCCATAGGTCATGCCGTTCATCGTTTTCATAAAAAAAGTGCGTAAAGGTTTGTTTTCCATGGTGTACCTCGCTTTCATATGTTCTATTCTATCACATTCATTTCAAGATGATATGCGTTCATATGCATCATTCGGATAAAAAAAGAAAAACTGCTCGTTCGAGCAGTACATGATCACGTGGTCCCCGCGGCCGGACTCGAACCAGCACGGATTTGCATCCACCAGATTTTGAGTCTGGCACGTCTACCAATTTCATCACGCGGGGGCTTCTATCCGAAAACGTTCGGATAGCACTAATAGGATAGCATTATATGCCCGGATTTTCAAGTCAAAACTACATTTCTTTCAAAGCCTTCATGCCGAGGAGACGGAGCCCTTCGTTGAGCACGATCTGGATGGCTTTGATGAAAAGAAGGTTTGCCTGCAAATGGCTCGGATCATCGATCAGGATCCTCTGATTGCCGTAAAACCGGTTGAAACTCTGGGCGAGTGAAAGCACATAGCGCGCGATGACGCTTGGAGCGTTATGCTCGCGTGCTCGCGTGATGATCGTCGGAAACTGACTGATCTGCTTGATGATTTCGAAGTAGGTGTCCTGTTCGTAAAAGGAGGGATCCATCGTGTCGAGATCGATCTCGTGCTCACGCAAAATCGATTCGATCCGCACACTGCTGTATTGGATATAGGGTCCGGTCTGTCCTTCGAATTTGAGCATGTGATCGAGATCGAAATCGATGTCGAGATGCCGTTCGTTTTTGAGGTCATTGAAGATGATCGCGCCGATGGCGACCGCTTTGGCGATCTCGTCTTTCGATCCGAGTTCGGGATTCTTGCCGGAAATCGCCTTTCCGGCCTCATCGATCGCGCGATCGATGACATCCCTTAGCTTCTTGTTTTTCCCTTTTCTGGTCGACATTTTCTTTCCGTCGATCAAAACGAGGCCGAAATTGATGTGTTCGATGTCGAAATCGTAACCCATGAGCCTGCTGATGGCTTTGAGCTGTTTGAAATGGAGTTGCTGCTCATTTCCGACAACATAGAGAATCGAATCGAATGCATAGGTCCTGTGACGATAGAGCAGTGCGGCGAGATCACGCGTCATATAGAGTGTCCCACCGTCGCTTCGTTTGATCAGAGCGGGCGGCATATCCTCTCCGAGATCGACGATGGTCGCACCTTGGTCGATCTGAAGCAGTTTTTGATCACCGAGTTCCCTGACGACATCATCCATCTTGTCATTGTAAAAGGACTCCCCGTCGTAGGTATCGAATGTGACGCCCAAAAGATCGTACATCGACATGAATTCCCGCAGGGATTCATCTTTGAACCACTGCCAGAGTTCCAGGTAATCCGGATCTTTTTCTTCGAGTTTCAAGAGCGCATCGCGCGCTTTCTGGTCGAGTGAGGGATCCTGTTCGGCCGCGTCGTGGAACTTGACGTAGAGTGCTTGCAATTCTTCGATCGGGGCCCGCCGAATCGCTTCTTTCGACCCCCACTTCTGATAGGCGACGATCATCTTGCCGAACTGGGTTCCCCAATCACCGAGGTGATTGATACCGACGACGCGATAGCCTTGTTTCTCATAGATCTTTTTCAAGGCATTGCCGATCACCGTCGAACGCAGGTGTCCCACGGAAAAACTCTTGGCGATATTCGGCGACGAGTAGTCGATGACAACCGTTTTACTTTGATCGGGCTCGACGCTTCCATACCCGTGGTCGCGAATGACGACATCGGTCAGGATGCGGTGAGAAAGTGGAGCGCGCTTCAAAAACAGGTTCATGAAACCGTTGGAAAATTCGATTGACTCGATATCCGCGATCGGTTCGAGATGTCCGTAAAAGGAATCATAGATCGCTTTCGGTGACTTTTTCCATTGTTTGGCAAAAGGAAAAAGCGGAATCGCCAAATCGGCCAATCCTCGTTTCGGTTCTTCAACGGTTATGTCGGAGACATCAAAGTTATCCTTGATTGTCGTCTGTATCGTGCCCTTGATATGTTCGATCATGAACGATCACTCCTTGTAAAAAAAAGCACAGTGTGCTTTTTATGCATTTTCGAGAAGTTCGAGGACATCGAGGTAGAAAGCCTTGACCTGCGCGTTGATCTGCTGCTCGGTCGGTTCCTCTTCTTCCGGAACTTGGGGAAGTTCGTGCATCACTTCGACTTTTCCGTCAACGAAAAGGACGAGTTGGGGTACGGAACTTCGAATGTCTTCGAAATCACTTTGAATCGTTTCAAATGTCGTCAAGTCGTCAAGTGGGCTGTAATAATAGATATGGTCGAAATATGCGTCAACGCCTTCATCGTAAAAATAGGACTCATAGGCTGCAACGTGTGCGAGACAGGAAGGACATTGGGCGTGACCGAAATAAACGAGGACGTTCTTCTCGTCTTCGATGATGCTTTTGAGTCCTTTTCTCAAACCTAGGAAACCATCCTCGTACTCGACACTTTTGAAGGGATGATTCTCGGTCAGATCCGTACGGGCGGTAACCGTGTATTCAGCATGGATCTGTTCGGCGTCCGACGGTCTCATGAAAATGATGATCGCCAATACGACGAGTGCGATCGCTACGAGTATCGCGATTGTCATAGGTGGAACTTTGGGTTCCACTCGATTATATTTGTCTGCCATAAAAACCTCCTCATTTCACTGCTTTTGATTATAGCACAAAAACTTATGTTTGGCAATTGTAAATACGTTCTTTTTCAAGCTTCCCGATCACGCGTCATCGGACGCTTCGAAGACCCGTTCATAGATGGCCTGGACGTGCCTGACATCGTGTTTCGGATCGAACAATCGGTCGAGTTCCCGGGTGCTCAGTCGGGTGCTGAGAACAGGGTCCTGTTCGATGAGTTTCCGGATGTGTATCTCCTGTTCGAGTGCGTCATGGGAAATCTTCTGGATGATCGCATAGGCTTTGGCGCGATCGAAGCCATCATCGATCAAGGCGTGCAGGATTCGCTCGGCGTGAATGACGCCGTGGGTAAGCTCGATATTCTTATTCATACGTACCGCGTTGATGACAAGGTGTTTGAGTGTTTCTGTGAATCGCTTCAGCATGTAGTCGATGAGCGTCGTCGCGTCCGAAAGGACGATGCGTTCAACCGACGAGTGCGAGATATCCCGCTCATGCCACAACGCGATGTTTTCATAGGTCGAGAGCATGTAACCGCGAATGACGCGGGAAAGACCGGAGATGTTTTCACTGCTGATCGGATTCCTTTTGTGCGGCATGGCGCTCGAACCCTTCTGTCCTTTGGAAAACGCTTCTTCGACTTCACCGACTTCCGTTTTGCTCAAGTGTCTGATTTCAATCGCCATTTTTTCAAGCTGAGACCCGAGCAAGGCGAGTTGGGCCACATAGTTCGCGTGGCGGTCCCGCTGCAAGACTTGTGTCGAAACCTTTGTCGCGGGAAGATCGAGTCGTCTCAAAGCCAGTTTTTCGAGTTCGGGCGAATGGGCGCTGTAGTTTCCGACCGCCCCGCTGATCATACCGACTTCGACGCCTCTTGCCGCACGCGTGAAAAAGCTTTTCAGACGACGGAAATCCTCGTACCACAAGACGAACTTCAGTCCGAACGAGGTGATCTCAGCGTGTATGCCGTGCGTTCGTCCGATCGAGAGCTGATCTTTGTAGGCATAGGCCTTTTCTTTCAATACCTCCATGATCGCCTCGATATCCGCTTCGATCACGCGATTGACATCGCGTAGGATCAGGGCGTGAGCGGTATCGACGACATCGGTCGACGTAAGACCGTAATGGAGATACTTACGCTCGTCGCCGAGCGTCTCGCCGATCGCCTCCAAAAAAGCGATGACGTCATGACGGACCTCTTGTTCGATCGCTTCGATGCGTTGGAGCGTAAACGAAGCTTTCAAGATTTTTTCATATGTGATCGAGTCGAAGAGCCCGAGTTTCATCCAGGCCCAACAAACGGCCTTTTCAACGTCGAGATAACGGTTGAACTTGTGTTCATCCGACCACAGTTTTCGCATGATCGGTCTTTGATATCGTTTGATCATGGCTTTCTTCCTTCAAACGTTTTTAAGATCTCGATCGTCTGATGACGTTCGGGCCCGACTGAAAAGATGTGAATCGGAAGGCCGACAACCTGCGATATGGTGTCGAGATACGTTTTTGCGGCATCCGGCAGTTCCTCAAAGGTACGGATTTTCGAAAGATCTTCATCCCACCCTTTCAGTTCGATATAGACGGGCTCGACTTGACTCAAGTCATCCGCGTGCTCGGGAATGAAGTCGATGGCCTTACCTTGCAATCGATAGGAAACGACGACTTTGATCACGCTCAGACCGGAAAGAACATCAAGAAGGGTAATTGCCAAAGCGGATAATCCGCTCGTTCTTTTGGCGTGTCGGATGACGACGAGATCGAGCCAACCGATGCGTCTTTTCCGTCCGGTGGTCGTTCCGTACTCATGTCCCCGTTCACGGATGACATGTGCCTGTTCCCGGTCCATTTCGCTTGGCATCGGTCCCTCACCCACACGGGTCGTGTAGGCTTTGGTCACGCCTAGTGCGCCATCGATAAGCCAGGGTGCGATACCGGTTGAAAGGGGAACGGAGGCAGCCGTCGGAGAGCTCGACGTCACGTAAGGATATGTCCCGTGATCCAGACAGAGAAGAACGCCTTGCGCGCCTTCGAAAAGGATGTTCTTTCCCGCTTCGATCCGATCATTCAGAAAAATGGAAGTATCCTTGACGTAAGGTCTCAGAAGCTCCTGATAAGGCTTGTAGGCGCGGATGATCTCATCCGCGTCATGGCGTTTTCTTCGGTCTTGGAAGATCGCCTCGTTTTTGATTCGGACGAGTTCCCGGATCGCTTTGGCAAAACGAACGGGATCGACGAAAGTTCCCATGCGAATTCCGATGCGTGCGGCCTTGTCGGCGTAGGCGGGACCGATCCCTTTTTTTGTCGTACCGATTTTATGTGTCCCTTTATCGCTTTCCGATCGCGTGTCCTCTTCCCGATGGAAGGGTAGGACGACATGCGCCCGATCGGAAATATGGAGATTGACCATTTTCCGGTCGAGTTCTTGCCCGAGTGCGATCGGATCGATGACCATGCCGTTGGCCATGACATTTTCGATCGCGGGATTGAATACCCCCGAAGGCAACAGATGTAGGGCACGTCGCTCTCCGTCGATCACGACCGTGTGACCGGCATTGTTGCCGCCCTGATAGCGGACGACGACATCCGCGTAGCGTGAAAGATAATCGGTAATCTTGCCTTTGCCTTCGTCGCCCCATTGCGTTCCGACGATCACGACGCGTTTCATGGTCCACCTCCGGAAAATCAAGCTTATATGCGCTCGATAGTCTGATTCACCAGAACAGGTATCGTTTCTTACGTTCGGATATCCTGATCGGCGATAATCCGCTCTTTGAGATCATCGATGAACACGCCTTGCCGGATCATCGCGATCTCATGGCGATAAGGCGGCTTTTTCTCGACATAAGGCGTTTCGAGAATTTTCGGAATGTCTTTGAAACGATCATCATAGACAACGTCTTTGAGTGCTTCGAAACCGATATGTCCGAAACCGATGTTTTCATGTCGGTCCTTGGCGGCACCCATGGGATTTTTCGAGTCATTGACGTGAATGACGCTGATCTTTTTAATTCCGACGATTCGGTCGAACAGGCGCACGACACCGTCGAAGTCGTTTTTGACATCATACCCGGCGTCATGGACATGACAGGTGTCGAAACAGACGCTGACGCGACTCTGATCATCGACGAGATCGATGATCGCTTTCAACTCCTCGAAGGTTTTGCCGACCTCGTTTCCCTTGCCGGCCATCGTTTCCAAAGCGATTCTGACCTTGAAGCCCATCGTCTTTTCAATGACATCGTTCAACCCTTCCGCGATCCACACGATCGCCTGTGGCCTGTCCTTGCCGACGGCACTTCCCGGATGCAAGACGATCTGGGTCACACCCATGGCTTCGGTTCGTTTTACTTCATCGATCAGAAAGTGCTTGGCAAAAGCTCTTTTTACCGGATCGGGATTCGCGAGATTCATGATGTAGGGTGCATGAACGACGACGTGCTCGAGACAAAGACCGCTCGCTTCAATCAGGTGTTTGGCCTCTTCGATTTGCAAGTCTTCGATCCTTTTCCTTCGTGTGTTCTGTGGAGCTCCGGTATAAACCATGAGTGCCGACGCCTGATAGGAGAGTGCTTCCTTGACGGAACCGAGAAACATCTTTTCACCTGACATGGATACGTGACTACCGATGATTGGCATGTGTTTTTTTCCTCGCTTTTTGAATGACCTTGTCGACCAAGGCCTTATTCTTTTTTCGATGATTCGGTTTGATTTTTTTTGGTTTCGCAATTCGTCTGATCGCTCTTTTTTCCGTATCGCTCAAACGATCCGTTCGCTTCTTGATCGGGACGATCGAAAAGTCGACGATGCGTGATCGTTGGAAAGGCACGCCTTTTCGACGCAGACTATCGACCTTTTTCTGGTCGTGGATGGTTTGGAAGGTAATTACGGTTCCGCTTTGTCCCATCCGTCCGGTTCGTCCGCTGCGATGAAAGAAAAACTCGGGTTTGAACGGCAAATCGTAGTTGATGATGTGCGAGATCGACAGATCGATCCCGCGTGAGGCAAGGTCACTCGTGACGACGTAGCGAAACTCGAGTTTCCGGATACGTTCGATCCGTTGCTTGCGCATACGGACATTCAAGTCGGAATTGATCAGCACAACGGATTCACCCAGGCTCCCGATCCGATCGGATACCGCTTCCATGTCTTCCTTTTTGCTGACAAAGACAAAGCAGAGATAGGGATTGATCGATTTGACGACCCGCTCGATGGCATCGAGTCGGTCTTCACCCCGAATGTCGATGAGCGGATAGGAGATTTTGAGTTCGTGTCTGTTTCTCGTATCGATTTTGACATAGGATCCGAAATATGTTTTGATGAACGGTTCCATCGTTTCGGAGAGCGAAGCCGAGAAAAGCAGATATCTCGCGTCTTTTATCGTATGGTCGAGTTCATCGATCCAACCGAGAAACGCACGATCGAACATCATATCGGCTTCATCGAGCACGACGTTTCTGACATGTTTCAAATTCAAGGCGGCTTCCGTTACCGCGAACTCTTTCAAGCGTTCGGGAGTCGCGATGACGATCACGGGTTGATGCTTCCTGAGCCAGACGAGCTCTCTTTGTTTGTCGGAACCACCGTAATATGCCTTGACGGGAAAATCCGGCTCAACGGCTTTGAGCATGCGAAAAACCTGTTCGACCAATTCATTGGTCGGAACACATAGAATCGCCTGCACCGCTTCTGTCCTGCGATCGATGTCTCTTAGGATCGGCAAAAGATAGGCATGCGTTTTGCCCGTGCCCGTTGGCGCGATGCCGACGATATGCCTTTTGGTATCGAAAGCTTTGAATATCTCCTCTTGAATCGGTGTGGCCTGCTTGAAACCGAGGTGTTCCAGTTTTTCTTTTATATACATCAAATCACCGCTATCATTATAACATGTTATCCCGTCAGAGGTAAAAAGAACGACATCCAAAACGATATGCGCTATAATGGACCCAGGTGATCTGATGCAAGTCATAGAAGTAAGACCACGTGGATATTGTCACGGTGTCGTTTCGGCTTTGAAAAAGGTCCGAGACGTTCTGGCCGATCCCACCTATCCGCGTCCCATCCACATACTCGGACAGATCGTCCACAACGGTCACGTGACCCGCGCTTTCGAAAAACAGGGGATTATCCATCTGCAGGATAAAAGCAAGACGCAACTCGAATTGATCGAGAGCGTCTTTGAGGGTACGGTGATTTTCAGTGCGCACGGTGTCGCAAAAGCAATCGTCGAACGGGCCAAAGCCAGAGGTTTGACGGTCGTCAATGCCGTGTGCAAGGATGTCAATCGCGTGCACGACCTGATTCGTGTGCGTCTTGATGCCGGAGATCAGGTATTCTATATCGGCCACAGGAATCATCCCGAGACCGAAGCGATTCGGTCGATCGATCCGTCGATCGTGCTCATCGAAACGACGAAGGATGTCATGCTCCCATCGGACCGATACGCACGAAAGACGATATTCGTGACCAATCAGACGACGCTCAGCATGTATGACATCGAACCCATTCTCGAAGTCATCCGAAACCGCTTTGAAAACGTCGTCTTCGACAACGAGATCTGTCAGGCGACGACGATGAGACAGGAAGCGGTCACGCGCGTTGAGGCGGACCTCCTGATCGTCGTCGGTGACGCCAAAAGCAGCAACACCAACCAGCTTGCGGCAATCGGCATGCGTCAGGGTATCCCCAGCAAACGCATCCAAAGCCTGGAGGAACTCGAACGAAAATGGTTGGATGATGTCGCGGTCGTCGCCGTCACGAGTGGTGCGTCGACACCGACCCGAGTCACGCGTGAAGTCATCATGTTTCTGCAAGCATACGATCAGAACGACCCTTCGACCTGGAACACGGAGTCACGACTCGATTTCGATACGATTGTTTAGGAATTCGCCTTCTTGATCGCGTCCGGATATTTTTCTCTAAGCGTGGAAAGCGTTTCATAGAGGCGTTCTTCACGTTTTGTCATGGACTGATACGTGAACAGATTGAAATCCTGTTTAAGGTCGCTTTTCAGCATGATCTGATTGAAAAACACGCCGACGAGGCGAAGCGCCTCTCCGTCGTATGTCCGATCGAAGAGCGCTTCGATCTCTTCTTTGATCAATAAGGGGTCATCGGTATGTGCGTTCAGTGATGAACTGCGGCTGAACGTTTCGAAACCCGTCGTGCGAAAGCGGATACCGATCGTTTTCGTGACGAGTTCTTCTCGTATGAGACGATTGTGGGTCGTTTCGAGAAGATTGTCGATGACGGAAAGAATGGCATCCGGTTCATCCATGGCGTAGTTGAGCGTCGTTTCATTGCTGATCGATTTCGGGATCCGGTACTTTTTTGGGTCGATCACATCACTGCTTTTTCCCATGATGTGATCGAGATATCCGTAATAGTTTGCCTCACTCATGATTTCGAGAATTCGTGGGAAAGATTGCTTTTCTGACGAAATCGCCAATCGTGAGAATTCCCAGATCGATCAGTTTCGGATACGTCTTTTTCCCGATTCCATACATATTCGAGATGTGGAGTGGAAAAAGCTTTTCAACAATGTCCTTTTTCCTCAAAACGGTAATACCCAAAGGCTTTTTCATGTCCGATGCCATCTTCGCGAGAAAAAGCGTCGGGCAGTACCGATCGAACACGGTAGTTGATATCGAGAAAGCGGTCCTTCTTGAATCTCTCTTTTGCGATATCGAGAGGATGCTGTTTCTTCGACCGTTCCGTCATGTCGACGTACGCCTCATCGATCGATCCGGCCAGGATGAGCGAACTGTATGTCTTCAGAAATGAAAAGAAATGATTCGAGAACTTGTTGTAAAGCGCGAAATCCGTCGGGACGATCACGAGTCTGGGGTACCTCTCATAAGCCTCGTTGATGTTCATCGCGCTATGGATTCCGTATGCCCGCGCTTTATAGGAAGCGGTCGATACGACGCCACGATTCGAGGAGGATCGACCGCCGACGACGAACACTTTGTCTTTCAGATAGGGTTCCTCGATGATCGCACAACTCGCGTAGAAAGCGTTGAGATCGATATGGAAAATGATTTTTATTTCCTTTTTCATTAAATCACTTCCTTTCGGCACACTTTTATTGTATAATGGTAACGAAAAATGAGGTGAAACCATGGCAGAAAACACGAACGGAAAAACAAAAAAGGAACAATCCGCTTCAAGAAAGAAGTATAATCAGGAGAGACGCGCCAAAAAAGCGGATGAGATTGTCCTGAAGAAACCTTATAAGACACCGACCGAAACCTGGTGGGGCAAGATTCTTGTCTGGGTCATCTTCTTCGGAATGGTCGGACTCGTCGTACTCTCGTTCATACTCGCGCTGATCGAAGGCAGCGCATAATAAGAAAAGCGAAAGCTTTTTTTATTTTTTGAGGAGCATCCGCGCTTGTTCGATCGCGAAATGCGACAACTTTTCATCCGATAGCATGAGCGCGATCATCTCAACCCGTTCATCTTCGGACAACTCGTTGATCCGTGTGACCATCCGGTTCGCTTCCTTGAGTTTGACGATCCCGTAGTGATGGTCGGCACGGGCCGCGACTTGGGGCAGGTGCGTAATGACGATGAGTTGCATCGATTTCGACAGGTCACTCATCTTCTGAGCGACTTTCGCCGCGGTCTTTCCACTGATTCCGATATCGATTTCATCGAGAATCAGCAGGGAAAGACCGTTTTTCTTCGCGTATATGCTTTTCATCGCGAACATGAAACGGGCCCGTTCACCACCGCTGGCGACACGGGAAAACGGGCGAACCGGTTCGCCTTCGTTCAGTGATATGTAAAATTCGACGCTGTCGAGACCATGCTCGTGCAGTTGACCGTCTTCCGGGTCGAACACGATGTCGAAACGGGCATCGGCAAGGTCGAGATCAACGAGTTCTTCGAGTACTTCCTTTTCGAGTTCCTTGGCCAGACGCTCCCTGAGTTTCCTCAGTTTCAAACCGTGATCATGGGCGAGGTCGTATGCTTTTTCAACGTCTTCCTCATATTTTTTGAGATACCCGTCGTAATCCGTGATCAGTGAGAGTTCCTCTTCGATCTGATGCATGTAATCGATCAGTTCCCTGATCGACTTGTCGTATTTCGTCTCGATCTTCTGAAGCTCATAACTTCTCTCTTGCATGAGATTGAAGTCGTCCTCATCAAAATCGAGTTCATCGAGATTCCGATAGATTCGTGATCGGACGTCATCGAGTTCATAATAGGCGGAAATGAGACGATCGGCCATCTCCTTGTAGTCGTCGTCCAACTCCGCGATCTTTCCGAGCGTTTTTCCCGCTTCGTGAATCGGATCAAGGGATGTCTCGCTTTCAAGTGCTTCGTAAGCGAAACGGAGATTCGTCTGAATCTTGTCGAAATTTTTGAGTTTGGCGATTTTGTCCTCGAGATCCTGTTTTTCATCTTCGACCAGATTCAAGGACTTGAGTTCGTTGAGTTGATACTCCATGAACTCCTTTTTTTCGAGAGACTGATTCTTTTTTCGTTTCAAGTCTTCAAAATGCTTTTTCCTGTCGAGATACTTCGAACGACTCATGAGATACGTGTTAAGCATTTTTTCGACCTTGTCGTCATCGACCTGGTCGATGAACGTCAGATAGAACGAACGATCATAGAGCGTCATCGTGTCGTTCTGATTGTGGATGCTGCCGACCGAGCGCATGATCGTCTTGATCCGGGCAAGCGTCGTCACGTCATCCTCGAGTCGAATCTGGTGTCTTCCACTCTCATCGATACTTCGCTCGATCGTGATTGTTTTTGGCAGGTCAAACGTTTTCTTCACCGTTTCGTTCAACATGAACGTACCGGAAACGACGGCCTTGGAAGCGCCATGACGAATCATCGTCTGATCGGAGCGCTTGCCGAAAAGAAGCTGCAAGGACTCCAAAATGATGGACTTGCCGGTACCCGTTTCTCCTGTCAATGCACTAAGACCCTGTTCAAAGGTCATTTCAAGATCATCGATCAAGGCGAAATTGCTGACTTTCAGACGTTTTAACATACGACCTCTCCTATGCGTTGTTCGATATCGAAAGGTTCTTTCACAGGACACTTGTCGAGTAAGAGAACATATTCCTGATTCCCCGATTTCCCTTTGATTTTCGCTTTGGCCAAACCGGTGATCCGGTAACCGAGATCCAGGGCGTACCGACAGATTTCCCTGACGATTCGCCGGTGCATTTTCAAGTCTTTCAGCACGCCGCCCTTGAACTTGATCCGACCGGCTTCGAACTGCGGTTTGAGAAGAGCGATGACCGAGGCGGGATGCGTGTGCATGTGATCAAGAATCGGCTTGACGGATGTGAAGGATACGTCGATCAGAATATAATCGGCATCGGGAAGAACGACATCGAGAATGTTCGTCTCTTCGTTCAAAACGACCTTCGGATTGGTTTTCAATACCGCATCCATCTGATCCTTGCCGACATCATAGGCGTATACGCGTTTGGCTCCGTGCCTGAGGGCACAATCGGTGAAGCCGCCGGTCGAAGAACCGACATCGATGACTATGTTGTCGCACAGATCGATCCTGTAATCAAGGAGAACATGCAATAATTTCTGACCGGATCGACTGACGAACTCGTTTTCGTCATTGATTTTTATCACCTGCTCGAAAACTTTCGTTCCGGCTTTGCTTGCGATCTTTCCATCGACTGTGACGAGGCCTCGTTCGATCAAGTCTTTCGCCTTCGACCTTGAACGCACGTGTTCGTGCTCGACCAGATATTCATCGAGTCTCATGAATGAACTCCCTTAAAAACCGAGCGATCGACTCGGCATCCATCTTCAATTCGGACAAAATATCCTCATAGCGACCGTGACGGACGACCCGATCGGTGATCGAACGTTCGGCGATTCTGTTCGTATATCCGTGTTTCGCCATGAACGAGAGAATTTGCGGGTAGAGTGAACCGGTGTTCGCCGCTTCCTCATAGACGAAGATCGGCTGATCGCTTCGACAGATCGCATGCATCATGTCCTGATCGATCGGTTTGATGAAACGGGCATTGACAACGGATCCGTCGATCGAAAACTCTTCTTTGACCCGCATGAGCAAATCGAGACTCGGTCCATAGCCGATCATGGTGACGGCATCACCCTTCGTGAGCATGTCCCATCCGGGTTCGATCGGATCAAAGTCAATCTTTGACTCCATGGATACGAGTCCGCGCGGATACCGGATAACGAAAGGATTTTTCTGTTTCAGAAATCCGTAGTGCAGAAGGGATGCGGCTTCCCTCTGGTCATAGGGCATGACGATGACGGTATTGGGCATCAGATAGAACATCGATACGTCGAAAAGCCCCTGGTGCGTCGAACCGTCCTCGCCGACGATTCCCGCGCGATCGATGCCGATGACGACGTGATGGTTGCTGCGACAGATATCGTTTAGAATCTGATCAAATGCGCGTTGGGCGAACGTCGAATAGAGCGACAGAAAGACCGGGATGTCGCGATGCGCCATCGCGCCTGCCATGGTCGCCGCCATTTCTTCCGCGATCCCGACATCGATGTAGCGATCGCTGTAACGCTTGGCGAACAGTTCGAACTTCGTACCGACTTCCATCGCCGGCATGATGACGAATGTTTTGATCTCTTTTTGCAGATCGACCATGATCCGTGCGATCGCTTCACTCCAACTGATGCCATCCGTTCGGTGATGCGACGATTTAGAAATGCCATGATACGTGCCGATGCGATCCGCCTCGGCTTCGGGGTGCCCTTTTCCTTTATCGGTGATCGCGTGTATGACAACGGATTGATCGATACGCCTGATCCGTTCGAAGTTGTAGATCAGACTTTTGATGTCGTGTCCGTCAACCGGACCGATATACATGTATCCCAGGTCTTCAAAGATGTTCTTTCGTTGCAGAAAACCGCGAATACCCCGTTTGACCCGACTGAGAAAATCGATCAAAAAACGAGGAAGGATTCCTTGCCAGAACCGTTTCATCGTAAAAACGATTCGCATACTGCGAAAACGGGTGAGCGCACGCGAAAAAGAACTCACACTCTTCGATATGCTCATGTCGTTGTCGTTCAAAACGATGATCCCACGCATGTCTTCCCGGCTTCCCAGTAGGTTGAGCGCTTCAAAAGCCATGCCGTTGGTGATCGAGGCATCACCGATGACGGCGATCACCTCACCGTCTTCCTTTTTCATGCGTTTGGAAAGAAGCGTTCCAATGAGCGCCGAAAGCGACGTTCCTGCGTGTCCGCTCTCCCACTGGTCATGTTCCGATTCGTCGTAATTCGTATAACCGGACAGACCGTCGGTCTGTCTGAGCGTTTGGAAATCCTTGGCCCTTCCGGTCAGAATCTTGTGGGTATATGCCTGGTGTCCGACATCGAAGAGAATCGCGTCGGTCGGACTGTCGAAGACATAGTGCAAAGCGATCACGAGCTCGATCGTCCCGAGATTCGAACTGAGGTGTCCGCCTGTTTTGGGAATGGCATCCAAAAGAAAGAGACGAATCGTTTGCGCCAACTCGTTCAGTTCCTTGAGCGACATGTCCTTTAAAAACTGCGGATCCCTGATCTCAAAGAGATCCATTTTCCTTGCTTTCCTTGACGATGAGTTCTTCGGCATCTTTGAGCATGCGGTAACACGATTTCGAGAGTTCGAGGCCTTTCTGATATTTCTTGATGGCTTCATCAAGGGCAATGTCCTTGTTTTCGAGATCTTTGACGAGTTGTTCCAAGTCTTTTAGCAATTGTTCGAATGTTTTTTCTTCCATTTACGATTCCTTCTTTCCTGTTATTTCCGCTGAAGCGATACCATCCTTGAAGCGTATGGAAATCGGGTCACCGACATCGACCGATTCGATCGATGTGAGTACACGCTCTTCCTTTGAGATGACGGCGAACCCCTTGTCCATCAGCATCAACGGATTCAGACTCTCGAGTCGGGTTTTGAGGACTTCGAAACGATGGGACTTCGCAGAAAAGATCTGTTGGATGCGTTCATCCGCGCGTTGGTTGATCGCCTTAAGATCGCTTTTTGAGCGTTCGACCCGCTCTGTCGGCGGACGCAACATCGACCGCAGATGGATCATACGCTGTTGTTGATCGTGAAGCAAAGCCGCATAGTTACGTCTGAGTTCGCCTTGAAGTCTTTCGAATGTTTCCTCGAGTCGTTCGATCCGCACGCTCGGGCTCAACTGGTCGAGCCGTTGGTCGAGATAGACCAGTTCGGTTTCTTTGGTTGAAATCACGCGTCTGACGCGGTAGTCGATCTGGGTTAGACTCTCTTTGATCCGTTTGACCAGATCATCGGTATTCGGCGTGGCGAGTTCCGCTGCCGCCGTCGGTGTCGGTGCCCGCAAGTCCGCGACGAAATCGGAAATCGTGAAATCGGTCTCATGACCGATCGCGGTTATAATCGGAATCTTCGAGTGATAGATCGCTTCGATCGTCGCTTCTTCATTGAAACTCCAGAGGTCTTCGATCGATCCGCCCCCGCGACCGACAATCAACACATCGGCAATCGCCTCACGGTTGGCTCTCTCGATGGCCTGGCGGATACTTTGTGCGCTCGTCTTCCCCTGAACTTGGGCGGGATAAAGTAAAATTTCGCTCAGGAGGTAGCGTCGCCTGACCGTGTTCTTGATATCCTCGATCACGGCACCGGTATCCGATGTCACGACCCCGATCACCTTGGGAAATCCGGGAATGGGTTTCTTGTGTTCATCCTGGAAATACCCTTTTTGTTCGAGTTCCTTTTTGAGTTTCTCATACTGCAAGTAAAGGTCGCCGATCCCGCTTTTCTCCATCGTCCGAACCTGAATGCTGTAACTGCCGCTCGGCATATAAACGCTCATCCGTCCGGTGATCAGAACATCATCGCCTTCTTTCGGCTCGAAGTTCAGACGAGAAACATCGGATGCGAACATGATCGCATTGATCGAAGCTTCGTTATCCTTGATGCGAAAGTAAAGATGGCCCCGATTATGGCGTTTGAAGTTGGATATCTCACCTTTGAGATAGATCATCGTCAGGTGTTTGTCCGTCTCGAGTTTCGTTTTGATGTATTTGGTTAAAGCGGATACGGTCAAGTAGTTCAAACGATCATCCCTTCATGTTTTTGGATATGTTGTCCAAAAGACGATTGGTGAACTTGTGTTGCTTCATATCGTCGAGATCGCTATAGATTTTCGTCAGTTCAATGGCTTCATTGATGGCGATTTCTTTCGCGGTACCCTGAAACATGATCTCGAATACGGCGAGTCTTATGATCGCCCGATCGAGATAGGCAAGTCGGTTCAATCGGTAGTTGTACAGGTTTTTCGTGATGATCCCATCGATTTCCGGAAGCTTTTCAAGCATTTCTTCATAGATTTCCTGAGCCGTGTCGCTTTCAAAACGCGGTATGAAGGCCAACTGCTCGCTTCGATAGAGATCGTACTGGTATAGGTTTGTCATCAGGTCAATGCGAATGTTTCTCTTGTCTTCGTTCATCTCTCTTACCTCGACCTTTATTTTACCATAATTCAAGTGATTCTTGCATAATAAAAGCTACCACACAGGTGGTAGCTGACTAACACCCAGGTGGTAGCATGAGCTAACACCCAGGTGGTAGCATGAGCTAACACCCAGGTGGTAGCATGAGCTAACACCCAGGTGGTAGCATGAGCTAACATCCACGTGGCAGCCAGCTACCACCCGGATGATCGCTTTTCAATAATCAGATCCGTTGATTCAGGATGCGCGAACGCGTGCCCACGCTTCCTCGATGGCTCGTTTGAGTTCCGTGTTGTAGCGAAAGACTTCGTCGTTATCACCAACCGTGACGACATAGGATTCGGCATTATAGATCTCGTCATCCAGGACAGCATCGATGACGTCGATGCGAGGTGATGTGTAAGCGATTTCGATCGTATTGTCGAGCATCTGGTCATAATCGATCATGAAATCGATGAATGTATAGGCGAGGTCGACATCCGGTGCGTTTTTGGGAATGACGAAGGCATCGATCCATACGTTGGTTCCGGATTGGGGGACATAGAACCCGAGATTCTCGTTTTCATCCATAAGATAAACGGCATCACCCGAATAAACGACCGCCATGTCGTGTCGGGCCGGATCGAGCATGTCGTCGAGTACTTCATCCGTCAGAAAGAGCGTACGTGGACCAAGCGCATCGAGAAGCCATGCTTCCGCGGCGGCGAGTTCCGGTTCCGAAGGTTCGGTCATCGAAGCGCCGGCATCCTTCAAGGCGATCATGAAACTGTCACGAGACGAGTCATAGAACATGATATTATGGTCATCGCTTCGAAGCGCATTCCATCCTTCCGTCTGGAGCAGGTCCTCAATTCCTTCGTTGGTCCGGTCATAGAGAATACCGACATTACCCCAGAAGTAGGGGACGCCATAGGCGAGCAGGTCGAATCCGTCATCGGCGTCTTTGAGCAGGTCGAGAATGCCTTTAAGTCCTTCGGCGAGATCCGTTTCGACATCCATGGATGTGATCTTCGAATAGTCGATTTCAAGCAGCAAATCCTTCGTCACGAGTTCTTCGATGGCGTAGTCGCTCGGAACGATGACGTCATAGGCGTTCGCTTCGATCTGCGGGATCGCACTCTCGTTCGAGTCGAACGTGATGATGTCGACCTTGACATCGTGAAGATCCTCGAAGCGATCGACGAGACTCATGTCGATATATTCTCCGGGCATGTAAACCTTGAGACGCGGTTTACCGGAACAAGCGATCAGCACGAAGCCGAGCAAGAGTACAACTGCAAACAATAATCCTTTTTTCATGGTTCATTCCTCCGTTATTTGTTTTCCACTTTTGACATAATCGTGGATGATCTTGACCCCGATTACGAATATGATGATGGTCGATAAAGCGTTAATGGTCGGTTCAACGCCACGCTTGAGCGTATACAGATAGATCGAGATATTTTTGATCGCACTTCCGCTGACGGCGAAATACGAGATGACGAAATCATCGAAGGACATCGTGAAGGCGATGGCCGCTCCCGCGATGATCGCGACTTTGATCTGTGGCAAGATGACTTTTAAGAGCGCCTGAAGCGGTGTCGCACCGAGGTGCGTAGGCGGCATCGGCGAGATTGGGATCGAGATTTCGGACTTTGGGATACACCGTTATGCATCACATAGGCGTACTGAAGGCGATGTGGGCGAGGAGCATCGTCATCATGCCCCGTCTCGATCGCGAAGGTTCCGAAGAGGACGAAGAAGGCTGATCGCCGTGACGATTTCGGGATTGACGATGGGTATGTTGTTCGCGCTCAGCGTTAGTTCACGCAAGATTTTCCGTGATTTGCTCAACGCGATCGCGGCAAGCGTTCCGATGACCGTCGAGATCAAGGTCGAAATCAAGGCGATGATGATCGTGGTCGCCAGGCACCTCATGATCTCATCGCTTTCAAACAGTTTGACGTACCACTGAAGACTGAATCCGGTCCATCTGGTCAACGATTTCCCTTCATTGAACGAAAATACGACGAGTGAGAGAATCGGCAAATACGTGAACAGCAAGACCGTCGAGATCAATCCGTTTCGAAGGAGGCTATTCTGCTTCAAGCTCGCCACCTCCCTGATACTTGTCGACGCGCTTGATCATGTAGAGCGACGCCATGATGAGCAAGGCCAGAATGATCGCGATCGCCGAACCGTAACCGAAACGTCCCTGTTGAATCATCGCGTTCTCGATCAGATTGCCGACGAGATACCGTCCCTGCCCGAGATATTTGGGTACGACGAGTGTCGTCGCCGCGGGCAGGAACACCATCATGATGCCCGAGAGAATTCCCGAGAGCGACAAGGGGATGATGACGCGTATGATCGTCTGCAGACGTGTCGCGCCCAGATCGGCGGAGGACTCATAGAGCGCCGGATCGATCTTGGACAGAACCGTATAGATCGGCAAAACCATGAAAGGCAGAAAGATGTAAGTCATGCCGATGACGATCGCCAGATTGCTTCCGAGCAAGTCGGGTGCGACCATTTCGAAGACTTGTTGGAGCGCTCTCGTCCGCAACAGCATATTGATCCACATCGGTGCGCTGATCAGAAGGATCAACAGCACGCGCGTTCTCGGTTTGCTCATCGAGATATAGTAGGCGAGAGGATAACCGATCACGAGCGTCAGAGCTGTTGCCAGAAAGGCCAGATAGAGCGATTCGATCATGAGCCGGACAAAGAGACCTTCCTGAAAGAAACTGATATAGTGTTCGAGCGTAAATGAAATCGTGAAAACACCGGAAGGACGCTCGGTCTGAAACGAATAGAGCGCCATCATCAGAATCGGTATGACGATCAACGTGATCAAAACGACGTAATAAGGGATCCCGAGGGTGCGTTCGAGTCGGTAGGGACGGGCGCGTTTCTTTTTTTCGCGTGGTTTGAAGATGACGTATCGGTTCATCGCCACTTCTCCATGACATGAATATCCTCAGGCCCGAACGTGATCCCCACTTCGCTTCCTTCTTCCTGATAGTCGGTCGTATGGATCGTATAGATCCTGCGGTCCGTCTTGACGTCGATCTCATAGTGAACGCCTTTGAAAGCGACACTGTCGACGATCCCCGTCAGTTTTCCTTCACCAATCGTGACGATGTCGATGTCTTCGGGTCGGATGACGACATCGACGACTTCGTTTCGCGCAAACCCCTTGTCGACACACGGATAATCCGTATCGTCGAAGGAAACGAGGTAGTCGTCTTTCATCGTTCCCTCGATGATGTTCGACTCACCGATAAACCGGGCCACGAACTCGTTTTTCGGTTCATTGTAAATATCTTCCGGCGTCCCGATCTGCTGGATCTCACCATGGTTCATGACAACGATCTTGTCCGACATCGTGAGCGCTTCTTCCTGATCGTGCGTGACGTAGATGAAGGTTATTCCGGCATTCCTCTGGATTTCCTTGAGTTCGTACTGCATCTCCTGGCGTAGTTTCAGATCCAGTGCGGCCAAGGGCTCATCGAGCAGGAGAACTTTGGGCTCGTTGATGAGCGCACGGGCAATCGCGACACGCTGTTGTTGCCCGCCTGAAAGTTTGTGGATGGTTCTTGATTCCAAGCCTTGGAGCCCGACCATCTTGAGATACTTCGAGACGTGTCGTTCGATTTCTGTTTCCGTCTGTTTCTTTGTCTGGAACGTCTTTTTGATCGCCTCGATTCGTTCAGTCAGATCACTCGCGTCCGCTTCATGTCTTTTGAGCATCCGGATCGCCTTTTTCTTTTCACCGTTCGGATCGCGAATAAAACGGATCTGCTCCTGCATTTCCTTCTTCAGACGACGACGTTCGCTCTTGTCATGTGTCCGTCTGATCCTGTCCTGGTAGGCTTCCTGAATATCCTTGATCTTCTCAACCGTACCGAGCGACTCGCTTTTGACTCGAAGACCGAAGGCGACATTCTCATAGACATCGAGATGGGGAAAGAGCGCATATCTTTGAAACACCGTATTGGTCGGACGTTTGTGTGCCGGTGTATCGAGGATGGACTTTCCGTCAAAAAGGACCTCGCCCGCACTTGGGTCGACAAAACCACCGATGATTCTCAGTGTCGTCGTTTTTCCGCATCCGGAGGGGCCCAATAGTGTGACGAATTCGTTTTGGTCGATCGAAAGATCGATCCCTCGCAAAACGACTTGTCCATTGAATTCTTTCGTTACGTCCTTCATTTCGATCAGTGTAGCCATTTCCATCTCCCTGTGTTTACTCACGATAAACGATGATACCTGAAACCGCGAATTATGTTTAGTATTTATATACCTAATGTTAATAAAGGTTAAACTGAACAGGTCTATTATAGCGTATATTTCCGGATTGTCAACCATTTTCATACATTGAAATTGAAGCGCATATCAAATGACTTATGACCGCATGTCATGCTATAATCGAAGCGATCGATCAAATCAGAGGAGTGATCCCATGTTCAAAGCGGCCATCCGACTACAGAAGACGAAAAAATACGTCATACAGGGACTCGTGTTTTTCGCATTCTTCATATTCATCTATACGATCATCGATACGCTCAACATGAGTTACGCTCAGATGAACGAAAGCTTCGGTTTCTATCTCGTCCTAGTCAATATCCTGACAAACATCGTCATGGCGACGTTGAGCACCTTGTTGATGAATCTTTCCACGGCCATGGTCGAACTGAAAGGCAAGGAAGGAAAGGGTTCGACGCTCGGTTTTCTTTCCATCCTGTTCGGCATTCTGACCTATGGGTGCACGGGATGCGTCATCGCGTTTTTCGCGAGTATCGGTATCGCGTTTTCCGTGATCGCTCTGCCGCTGGCCGGATATCCCTATAAACTGATCGCCCTTCTCCTGATCGGCATCGGTCTCTATGTGATTTATCGCGAACTCGAATACGGCAAATGCAAAGTCAAACTATAAAAGGGCGATCGCCCTTTTTTTATTCGCCGATGATCTTGATCATGACGCGCTTGTTGCGCTTCCCGTCGAATTCGCCGTAAAAGATCTGTTCCCACGGTCCGAAATCGAGTTTTCCTTCCGTGATCGCGCAAACGACTTCGCGCCCCATCAATTGCCTTTTGATGTGGGCGTCGGCATTGTCTTCATAACCGTTATGGTCATACTGATCATGCGGTTTTTCCGGTGCGACGCGCTCGAGAAAACGCTCGAAATCATTGTGCAGCCCCGGTTCATCGTCATTGATGAACACGCTTGCCGTGATATGCATCGCGTTGACGAGCACGAGTCCTTCTTTGACGCGGGACTCATCGATCGCTTTTTGTACGTCACGTGTTATGTTGATGTATGCGCGTCTTGTCGACGTGCGAAATGTCAGTTCCTTTTTATGGGATTTCACAAGATCACCTTCCTTACCTCTACGATAACGAATAACGACTGATTTTTCAAGTATCTTCGTCCGGAAAAGACTTGACATTCGATCTGAAAAAACATATAGTATGAATATGACAGGGTTGTCACATGGAGGTCGTCATGCCGAGCCAAACCTTCTACAATCTATCCGAACACAAAAAGAACAGCGTCTGGAACGCCATCATAAAAGAACTTGGAACACATACCTATGAACACGTGAACCTCGCCAACATCATCCGGGATGCGAACATTTCGCGGGGCAGTTTTTATCAGTACTTCAAGGACAAGGACGACCTGATCGACTACTTCTACGGCACGATCATCGAAACGAAAATGACGTTTTTCGGATCCTTGTTCGAGTCCGATCGAGAAATCGAGTTTCTCGACCGGATCGAAGCGATCTATATCCGAGGAATCGCCTTTCGAAAAACCTACCCGGAGTATGTCGAGCCCGGCAAACGCATACTCGAATCGAACGCGATCAGACAAAGAGAGAGTTACCTGCAGGGTGTGAAACAGGCAATCGACCTCTACTCGGGCTTCATCATCGCCGATCAGAAGAAAGGTCTGATCGACGACTCGATCGATGCACGCCTGCTCGCACGCATGGTCATGGAACTCTTGAACAGCGAGATGATCGAGGCTTACCTCGAAAAGGATATCGACGAACAGGCGATCAAGGATCGTTTGAGCATGATAAAAAACATATTTCGGAAAGGAATCACATGACATGTTCACAGTAGAAAACCTTCGCTTCACGTACCCGAAAAACAAGGAAGAAACGATCAAAGGTCTTTCGTTTTCGATCGACCGCGGTGAAATCTTCGGATTTCTCGGACCGAGCGGGGCCGGCAAGAGCACGACCCAGAAAATCATGATCAAGATTTTGAGCGACTACGAAGGAACGATCGCTTTCAATGGTGATGACATCGCGAAACTCGACGATGCCTTCTATGAGGATATCGGTGTCAGTTTCGAAATGCCGATCCATTTTTCCAAGATGACGGCCCAGGAAAACATCGACTTCTTTTTGAAACTCTACAAGAAAAAAGCCGACACGAAAACACTGATGAAACGCGTCGGACTATGGAAAGACCGCGATAAAATGGTCGGGGAGTATTCGAAAGGCATGAAAATTCGACTCAATTTCGTTCGGGCCTTGTTGAACGAACCGAAGATGCTCTTTCTGGATGAACCGACCAACGGGCTCGATCCGACGAACGCCATGATTCTCAAAGACATGATCCGCGAGTTCAAGGCCATGGGCGGAACGGTCTTTCTGACCAGTCACATCATGAGCGATGTCGACCAACTCTGTGACCGGGTCGCCTTCGTACTGGACGGACGGATCATCGAAATGGACAGTCCGAGAAACTTGAAACTCAAATACGGGAAACGCACGATGAAACTCGAGTACCGGGATGACGGGAAAACGACCATCCGCGAGTTCCCGATGGACGGAATCGGACAAAACGAAGCCTTCTTGAATTTGCTTCAGACCAAAGAAATCGAGACGATCCATAGCGGCGAGACGTCACTCGAAGACATCTTCATCAAGGTCACGGGAGTAGGTCTGACCGATGAATAGCCGTCTTGTCCTGCTCATCAAAGGTGAGCTCATGCGCATGAACAAATACAACGTCACGACGGTCAGCGTCGTGGTCGCGATTCTTTGGTTCCTTTTGCTTTACTTCATCGACGACGTCGACGTTCTTGCATCCCTGCTTCCTTTCGTCATCGTCATCGACGCGACCATGATGGCTGCCATCTATGTCGGTGCGGTGATGTTTTTCGAAAAATCGGAATCGACGATATCCACGCTTCTCGTCACGCCGATCTCGAATCGTGAGCTGATTCTGTCGAAAGTCATCGCCAATACGATCCATTCCGTCCTATCGACGATGCTGATCATCATCGCGTTCGTCTTGGCCAAGGATGTCGGTGTTTCCTGGGTCATGATCACGTTAGCCTTGATTCTCGCCGTATCCTTTCACAGCGTACTCGGTTTCATCTTTTCCTATCATTCGAAAGACTTCACATCGATGCTCATGAATGTCATGCTCTACGCGCTGATTTTCGCACTGCCGAGCGCTCTCAGACTTTTCAATGTCATGTTCAAAGGTGAGATCTGGAAATACGTGCTTCTCATCAATCCGACGCAAGCCTCGATCGAGATGATCATGGTCGGGTTCAAGGAAACGGCGTCGTATCCCTTTTTCATCAGTCTTTCATTTCTTGTTTTCGGCGGATATGCCCTCTATCGCTTCTATGTGCTTCCGAAGTTCAAGGGCTATGCCGTCAGACAAAGCGGGGTGTAATCATGTTCATACGCGTATTTCGACACGAACTGAAAAATATCTTTCGGGACAAGATGTATTTCTTTCTCATGGTCTATCCCTTCGTCTTCGGCGTGATCGGTTATTTCCTCGTTCCTTATCTGAACGAGAACAGTCATCCTCTGGCCGGACAGATCACCGCTTTGGTCATCATACTGATGACGGGATTCGTTTTCGGAGCGATTACCGGTTTCACCTTGCTGGACGATCAGGACGACCATGTCATCGACGCTCTCAAGGTGACGCCGATCTCGGTCAGAAGCTATATCGCATCCAAACTCGTCTTGAGCTATCTATTCGCTTTGATATCATGCGTGATTCTCATTCTTTTCACGGGATTTCTCAAAGGAAGTTCCTGGGATCGCATGCTCATGATCATCGTGCTTCTGCCTCTTCAGACACCGATCTATGCCCTTCTGATCAACATGTTTTCCCGAAACAAGGTCGAAGGTTTCGTCATGATGAAATTCACGGGCATGATTCTTCTCGTTCCGATCGCGAGCATCTTTCTGACGGATTGGAAGGAGTTGTTCTTGAGTCTTCTTCCAAGTTTCTGGGCGACTCGTCTGATCGCGATCGAAATCATTTCCGAATCCTACTTCTTCGATCTGCCTCTGACTTATTTCCTTGTCGGAGTATTCATGAATGTCATGCTCTTGGCTTTGTTTTTCAAGATCTATCAAAAACGAATCGAATCATAAGGAGGTCTTTTCATGCATGTTCTGGGTATCATCCTCGTCATTTACGGTGGGTTTCTCCTGTTGGCGCTTTTTCTGCAGTTCCCCTTCATCTACAACAACTTCAAATCGAAAGCGCTGATCGCAAGAATGGGAAAGAAGACGTTCAATTACGTCGTATTCGCACTCGGACTGGTCTTTCTCATCATCGGAATCTTGCTCTTGTAAAGAGAAAACGCGGGACTCTCCCGCGTTTTCTTTTCGGCTCTATAGTTACTTTAGGGATGGATCCCAAAATTGGAAGTCTGCAAAAACATATGCAACTCAAAAGACAATGGTGGCACACGCATCCTTTGAAAGTCCAACCTATCCGATGTGTTCCAAGACACCCTGTGCTGCAACATATTCCATGAATTCGACCAATTCCTGATTCTTTTCAAGTTGGTACTCGTATTTTTCGCATGCCTTGTCCTCATCGATCGCATAGACCTCGAACCGATCGATATCTTCTCCCGACGGGTCGAAACGGATACTGATCGTCCAATCTTCATCGTCAAAAATCCGGACTTCATACATGCCGATCGGTATGCCCAAAACGATCGACTGGTGATCATAAGGCACTTCAACAGCAGATGACAAGACCTCTGTGAAAACGGCGTATTCCAAAAACAGATCGCCTTTCATTTCCAGTTTGCGCACATCGTAGTGACTGCTATTCCGGTCCTCGCTCAGTTTCTCATAATAGACGACTTCCACACGTGAATCGCTGTCGATCTTGAAATCGATGTCTTTGCTCTCTTCTTGACTATGGCAGGCCCCTGCACTGAGGATGAGGGCCAGGGCCAAGATCAGTAAGATTTTTTTCATCGGATTATCGCTCCTTTGATTATTTAACGTGTTCTGACAAACGATTTTTTCGTCTTTGAAAAACTATGCCTTGATTCTATGCTGTCGCGCGATCGCAGCCGTTCTCAACGAGCCCATAGGCTTTTCATGTAATACTCTACCATGAACACGTGTCAATCCTGTGACACGATCAAGACAGTCGTGTGAGACATCCGATTATTTCGATCCGATCAGAAACGTGTCGTGATGCGTTTCGTTTATCCTGATTGGAAACATTTTTAGGTACTGTCCCTGCTCGAAACGTACGATCGCTTTCGCTCGTGAATAATGACCAAGCGCAATTTTCCATGTATCCTCGTCGGTTCATGGTTCCAAAAGAAATGTGCACTTTTCGTTCGATCGACACACAAGGGTTTTATGACATGTTGATCAGATCATCGGTGTCGTTGAAAAATGACTTTGTCCGAGTCCGAGAGACTTCTTCCAACAGTCATGTCTTTGATTCTATTCTTTGTGTCGAGGTCTTATCGACACACGCATGAAATCGACGGTTCCCTTCCAGAAATCAAGCCCCCGGTTTTGTCTTACCACATGAAAAACACCTTCCTCGTGATCTTGAACGAACGCGTACTCAAGATTTTTTTAGGAAGGTGCCCGTGATAAGTCTTTTCTTTCAGGTATTTCTGCTCTCGATGTCGAGCGGGGCTCGTTTCAAGTCTACGTGTGGACCACTGTAACCCGTCATCGTTTTGTTTTCCCGATGACGCGATGACGAAGACGACAATACCGATGGGATTTTTACAGGCCTGTCCGACGGCACGATACGCCTTTTCATGACCGACCGCGCGTGCGATATCCGCATACGATGCGTGTTTCACCGTAGGGGATCTTCAAAAAGCGCGTTCCATACTTTGTTTTCAAAGTCCATTACCACCTGAAAAATGAATCGGGATGCGAAAACACCACGCTTACCGGAAAAATATTCATCGAGTTCAAATCGGACGCGTTCGATCATGACGTCTTCGTAAATTTCTTTCGTTTCACCGAAAGACATGCGTGTCAAGCGGTGATCCTCAACGGTGAAGGTGATCGGTCCCAGCGGACTTTGATAAGAACCGTTCATGTGATCAGTACTTGATGATTCCCATCTCGCGCGCGACCTCTTTGATGACGGAAACCGCTCGATCGAGATGCTTTTTCTCGTGGAGTGCCGAGACCATGCAGCGAATGCGTCCCCGACCTTTTTGTACGGTCGGAAAAACGATTCCCGAGACGAAGACACCCCGCTCGAACAGGCGTCTGGAAAAGGTCATCGTCTTTTCCTCATCACCGATGATGATGGGCGTGATGGGCGTCTCGCTCTTGCCGAGATCAAAGCCCAGAACAGACAGTTTTTCCTTGAAGTAGCGGGCATTGTCCCAAAGCCTGTCCGTATATTCGTGGGACTCCTCGAGCATGTGAAACGCTTCGATGATCGCGGCAGCCGCCGCGGGCATCATCGCCGTTGAGAACAGGAGAGGACGACCACGATGCAAAAGCCAGTCGCGTGTGTGCTTGCTGCCGCAGACGTAACCGCCGACGACACCGATCGCTTTCGAAAGCGTTCCGATGATGTAATCGACTTGTCCGTGCAGACCGAAATGATCGACCGTACCGCGTCCCGATTCACCGAGGACGCCCGATCCGTGGGCGTCATCGACGTATGTCTCGGCGTCGTAACGCTTGGCGAGTTCGACGATTTTCGGTAGATTGGCGAGATCTCCATCCATGGAAAAGACGCCGTCCGTAATGATCAGAACGTTTTGGTAATCCTTGCGTTTCTCTTTCAGGACGCGTTCGAGATCCGCCATGTCACTATGCGCATAGATCGCCCGATCGGCCTTCGACAACTTCACGCCATCGATGATCGACGCATGATTCAAGGCATCGGATACGATCAGATCTTCTTTGTCCGTGATCGCCTGAATGATTCCGGCATTGCAGTTGAATCCGGATTGAAAAACGAGTGCCGCTTCTTCGCGTTTGAACGTCGCGATCGTCTGATCGAGTTCTTCGTGAACGCTCATGTTTCCGACGATCGTGCGAACCGCTCCCGCACCGACACCATACGTGTCGATCGCTTTTTTCGCTGCGCTTTTGAGTCGCTCGTGATTCGCGAAACCCAAGTAATTGTTGGAAGAAAGATTGATGACCCTTTGTCCGTTGAGTGTGATTTCGGCTTCGCATGGTCCTTCATTTACCGGAAGTTCGCGATAAACGCCTTGTTCTTTCAGTTCTTTGATTTTATTCTCCAAGTGTGACATGTGCCCTCCTTTATGGTATCAATACGACTTTTCCGCTATTGCCCGAATGCATGACGGCGATTCCCTTTTCGAATTCCTCGAGGGGGAAGACGTGGGTCACGATCTTTTTGAGGTCGAGTTTCCCGCTTTCAAGCAGACCGGCAACCTGATTCCACGTCTCGAACATCTTTCTGCCGATGACGCCATAGATCGTAATGCCTTTGAAAATGACGTCGTTCGACAGATCGCATTCGATCTTCGAGTTGACAATGCCGAGCATCGACATCTTTCCGCCGGCTTTGACATATTTGAAAGCCGCTTCAATCGCCGATTTGTTGCCGGAATATTCGGCGACGATATCGACACCGACGCCGTTCGTCTCTTCGAGGACTCGGGCCACGACGTCTTCCTTCAAAGGATTGATGGTGACATCCGCTCCGAGTTCTTTCGCCAGATTCAAGCGGTAGTCGTTGATCTCGATCGCGATGATCTTGCTGGATCCGACCGCTTTCGCGATGTTGACACCCATGAGCCCGATCGGTCCGCATCCGACGATCGCCACGCTCTTCGCGACGATATCGAAATGAAGCATCGTATGCACGGCATTGCCGAGCGGCTCTTGGATCGACAAGTATTTCGGGTCGATGCCGGTTCGATCGACGATCAGATTCGATGCCGGCATACGCGCATAGTCGGCGAAACAACCGTCGGTATCGACACCGATGATTTTCGTATGCTTGCAGATATGTGATTTCCCTTCACGACAGAACTCGCACGTGCCGCAGACGATGTGCGTCTCGGCGGATACGATGTCGCCGACGGAAACTTCCGTGACGTTTTTCCCGACACGCTCGACGCGGCCGGAAAACTCGTGACCGACCGTCAAAGGGGGTTTGACGCGACCCTGGCTCCACGTATCCCAGTTGTAGATGTGTACGTCCGTGCCACAGATCGACGTTGCGAGTATTTTGACGAGTGCTTCGTTTTCTCCCAGTGTTTCCGGAATATCCTTTTCGACGAGTTCGAAACCTTCTTTGCGTTTAGCCTTTATGATGGCGCGCATCTTTGCCATGAGCTCTACCTCCCATATATTTTTTCGTATGTATGCGGTCATTCCGCGTTTGATCGTGATCGTATGCTTCGAGTTCCTTCTCGATTCGGTGAAGCTCATGATGCAGTTCTTCCGGCAGCTTGTCACCGATGTCATCGTAATAGTTTTCGATTGATTTGAGTTCGGTCAGCCACCCATCGACATCGACGTTCAGGATTTCATCCATCGACCGATCGCTCACATTCACGTTTGCGAGGTCGATCGATCCCTTGGATGGCATATAGCCGATCGGCGTGAGCTTCGCCTCGCCTTGTCCGTCGGTACGCTCGAAAATCCACTTGAGAACACGGGAATTCTCACCGAATCCGGGCCAATGGAAGTTCCCTTTTGAATCCTTTCGGAACCAGTTGACGTAATAGATCTTCGGCAGTTTCTCTTCACCTTTCAGACGACCCATGTCGAGCCAGTGACGCAAGTAATCACCGACATGATAACCGATGAAAGGAAGCATGGCGAAAGGGTCACGCCGAACCGAACCGACGTGGGTCGATTCGATGGCCGCGGTAATCTCGGAACCCATCATCGAGCCCATGAAGACCCCGTGCGTCCAACTCAGGCTCTCGTGTACGAGCGGGATAGTCTGTGGTCTTCTTCCGCCGACCAGAATGGCCGAAATCGGAACGCCCTCCGGGTCGTCCCATTCCGATGCGAGCACCGGACATTGGCGGATATCGACTGTGAACCGCGAATTGGGATGGGCGGCACGCACACCGAGATCGGGACTCCAGTCCTGTTTCTTCCAATCCATGAGATGATCGGGAACCTCGCCGTCGATGCCTTCCCACCAGACGTCGTTATCGTCGGTTATGGCGACATTGGTGAAAATGGTGTTCTTTTCGATCGCTTTCATGGCATTGAAATTCGATGTGTAGGACGTCCCCTTGGCGACACCGAAAAACCCTCTTTCCGGATTGATCGCGTACATCCTGCCATCATCTTTGATCCACAACCAGGCGATATCGTCACCGATGGTCTCGACCTTCCATCCGGGAATGGTCGGTATCAGCATGGAAAGATTCGTTTTCCCGCAAGCACTCGGGAATGCTCCCAGAACGTATTTGCTTCTTCCTTTCGGATTCGTGATTTTCAAGATGAGCATATGCTCGGCCATCCACTTCTCATCGCGTGCGACGACCGACGCGATCCGAAGTGCCAGACATTTCTTTCCGAGCAGAGCGTTTCCCCCATATCCGGACCCATAGGACCAGATCAGGCGTTCTTCGGGGAAATGACTGATGTATTTATGATCGATCGGCGCCGCTGGCCACTCGACGTCCTTCTGACCGTCCTTGAGCGGATATCCGACCGAATGCAGACAGGGAATGAAGTATTCACGTTCCTTGAGACGACGCATCACGTCTGACCCCATCCGCGTCATGAGCCGCATGTTCAAGACGACATAGAGACTGTCGGTGATCTCGATACCGATTTTGGAAAGGGGTGAATCGTAGGGTCCCATCATGAAGGGGATGACATACATCGTCCGTCCCTGCATGGCATTTCGATAGAGTTCCCGCATTTCCGCTTTGAGTTCATCCGGATCTTTCCAGTTGTTCGTCGGTCCGGCATCATCCGGATTCTTCGAAGCGATGAACGTCCGTTCTTCAACCCGAGCCACGTCTTTCGGATCGCTGAAAAAAGCGTAGGATCCCGGTCGTTTCTCAGGGTTAAGTCTGAGTGCCTTCTTTTGTCGAACGAGTTCTTCGAGAAAGCCTTCGTATTCTTCTGCGCTCCCGTCACATATGTGAACGTGTTCGGGATTGAGCAGTTCTTTCATCTCTTGAAGCCACGGATCCAATTTCGTATAGTGCAACATATCGTGCTCCTTTTCCATTCGTTTGAAACGATTTTTAGCGTATTTTCTCGAGCAACCCCACATAAAAAACGCACCCGCGTCACTTAAGCGTCATGCGCCACATGGCTACGTCTTTTGTGTGGTATTCGGTTCATTCGATTGGGCGGTCATCAACGCTACCTGCTTATGTATGATGCTGAATTCGTCTCAAGGTCACATGACGTGATGTAAGCGATTACACACCCATGATAACATAAACGGATGGAAAAGATAACCACTTTTTCGGAAAAAATCGAAAATCTTGAAAAGGAATTTTCTAGTCGCGGTCAACCCGGTTTTTTCTGATCGTTTCGATGCTTCGAATCGCCTTTTCATAGATCGGAATCATGCGTGGTTCGCTCACGTAATCGAGGATCTCCTCGATTCGAAACCAGCGAACACCGGAGTTTTCATCGTGCTTGATATGAAGATCGTCCGAGTCGTTCGCAATCAGGAGATACGTGCCGTTCAAATGAAGGTGATCGGGGATGAATTTCCCCCGCTTGATGTGATTTTGAACATAGACGGAATCGATCATGAAAAGGTCCTTGGAATGGGGTTCGACTATTTCGAGCCCGGTTTCCTCTTTCGCTTCTCTGATCGCGACAGCAAGCAGATCGGGGTTGCCGTCGTTATGTCCGCCCACCCACGACCACGAGTCATAGATGTTGTGATAGACGAAAAGCATCTTGTCCATCGCTTCATTGACGATGATCGCCGATGACGTGACGTGGGCGACGAGGTTGGTGCGCTCGAGCGCATCGTCATTTCTTCGAATGAAGTCGAGGATCGCTTTTTTATCGACCTCTTCCTGTTCGTTCACGGGTTCATAGGTTTCAAAAGCCTTGATGTAGTTCATGGTTGCTCCTTCTTGAGTTTTGGTATGTATGCGGGGGTTCGTTTTTTGTAGTCGAGATAACGATCGCCGTATTTCAAGATCAAATCTTTTTCTTCGAGGATCGTCGCTCGGATGTAAACGAAGACAAGGACGAAGGTGTAGAGCACAAGAAAGAACTGGTTGAGAAGAATCGCGAACCCGAACCAGATCATCAGTGTCGCGGTCGTCTGGGGATGACGGATATCCTCATAGATCCCTTTGAACATGTCATGGTCCTTGTCCGGTTTCATCGTTTCCTTGCCGGCATCACGGATACTGACGTAAAAGAGATACCCACCGAAAGCGATCAACGTCGAAGCGACGATCGCCGTGATCGGGTAAGGCCAGGGAAACGACGGAATCCGATCACGTTTCGTGATCGCATAGGCGATGTAGGCGATGAAAACAAGTGTCTCGAAGAGCCCGGACAGACTCCGGTCTTTGGCGCACTGTTCAAAAGCCGAAGAGCCTTGTTTTCGAGTTCGCGTCATCGGTTGGACGCTTTTCGTATAGTAATAGGCAAGGCCGATTGTCGATAGTGCCAGTAGGACGAGAGAAAAGATATAAAACATAGTCGATCACGCTCCACATTCGATTTTTATGAATCGGAATCCCTCGAGTCGGCTTCTTGATGATTTCACACAATTATTCTATCACATGTCTATGGAAAAAGTTAAAATGAATTTCATTGTCTTCTCTTCCCTTTGAAGCATCCAGGAATCGAATTCAATCTGCTGAAACGAATTCGGTCAACATGGTGACCACACGATAGATGCATCTTTTAGTTGTCATCGTGTATGCAATCATTGATGCACACGATGAACTAAATATCCGATAAGGAGAAAAAATGAACGATCACAACATCCCTTGTCGGTCTTGCAATCGCAGTCATCCATGTTTTTAATGCCATCATGTCTTATGGCGAAGGGACTTCAAAAGCGCAATCATTGGATTTCCGGGCCGAAAAAATCCTGATTTCCATTGGCATCGGGGTCGTTTCAATGAATAGCGCTAACATGTTGTTTCACATCCTCTATTCGGTTTTTCTGGCCATCGGTCTCAAACGTGAACATGAGGATATGACCGATCAGGACATCCAAAAAAATGGTTACCCGTTTGATCGATACCGACATGAAAGACGATGAAATGGCGAAGTTGAGCGAACTCAAATCCATGTTCGTCGGATTCGTCTTGTCTTTGGTTTCATTTTTACTCGGCTATTCACCGATCATCATGATCATCGTGCTCTATATATCCTTCAATATCGGTTTTGTTCTCTCCGGTTTTCTCGAGCTCTATGATTACAAGCGAGGTGTTCACCGTGCGTAAGGATTACCGGATCAAGAACAACATACGAACGCTACGCTTTTCGCCGATGAAATGTCTCAACAGGTGCTTGCCGATCAAACGGGTGTATCCAGGCAGACGATCAATGCCATAGAACTCGGGAAATATACGCCTTCCCTAGATCTTGCTTATAAAATCGCGCACGTATTCGATGTCTCACTCAAAGAGGTCTTCGAATACGAGACAATCGAAAAGACTTTAAACGATGATAAGCCATGAGACACCTGGAAAACGCGAAGACGCTTTTAATCGTCTGTTCCTATCATCATGGAAACACCATGAACGTAGCACAATCGATGTCTGAAGGACTCCATGCAAGAATCATTACGCAAAAAGCGATCGATCACGTCGTTCTGGATGATTATCAGATCATTGGTTTCGGTGCCGGAATCGACAGTGGAAAACACGATGAACCTCTCATCGACCTGTGTCGGGCGCTTCCTTATGATAAAACAAGACAGGTTTCATCTTTTCAACACGTGCCTTACAGGGAAAAGAAAAGGTTGCAAGTGACTACGCCACACTGAGATCCGTTTTGATTTCGAAGGGATAGTCGATCATTGCCGAGTTTTCGTGCGAAGGTTTCAACACGAATCGCTTTCTTCGCTTTTTCGGTGGCATGAACAAAGGCAACCCCGATTCAAATGATCCTGATGATGCCAAAACATTCGCAGAAAAATTGATAGAAGACACATCCGCAAACCTTTAAAACACCTAAACCTCTATGTGATAAAAAAAATCAGGATGCATTCGATCCTGATCGAAATCTCCTATCCTGATATGAGAGAAAGACTTTCCATGGCTGCTTTTTCAATCATCGCCGTATCCCGACAGATCGCCGCCGCTTCCTCCAAATAACCCGGTTCTTGGGTGTCCCCTGCTTTCAAGATCCGTTTCGCAATCATCGTCCAGTTTTCCGCCGCCTTCCGATAGTGTTTGTGCGCCTCCATCAAGCAGGCGTTTTTGGGAAAGTGACCCAGACACTCATAAAGAAAGTCTTGGAAAAAATTTCGGAAGATCGCTCCGCCGGTTCCGCCGTCTTCCATCAGCATGGCCTGATCATGCAGATCTTTTTTCGAATCTGTTGCCTGATCGAGCCATGTTTTCATGTCATCACTCAGTGTGAGAATACCCTTGTAGCCGAAACTCTTCAAGGGAGGATTCAAAAACGCTCTGGAGATTTCTTTGATCGCTTTGATGATCACGGGGCGGATATCCGGCTGAACCGATGCTTTTTTCAACGTATAGGATCTGGCCTTGGCGGCCATCGAACCCTTTTCGAATCGGGCTTTCTCAAGGTTTTCCAAGGATACCTTGTAGGTTTTTCCTGTATCGAATACGTATGCATGGGGTTTGATCGTGGCCAAACTGTCAGAAAATGCCCGCAAAATGCGAACGCGTGCCGGAAGTGTTCGAGGTGGCAACAATCGAGTTGCAGACCGACAGGAATTCCCGTCGATGAACCTGACGACATTCTGCTGCTTCTCTTTTTTGGATGTCGTCTGTCGTTCATCGAGTTCGAATCCCATGTTCTCACAAAAAACCTTGGTCAACTCGAACGGTTTCGACCTTCCGCCGATAAAGGGGAGATTCATGAAACGCATCTTCCAGTAAATAAAACCGAATCCCTGACTCAATCCCAGCATCATGGGCTCACTGATCGAAAATCCTTCCTGCAGTAAAAGACTTTTGGTTGCTGCGGTCTCACAGTGCTTGGCATCAAAGACGGCGAAACCCGATACTTTCTTCATACGGCTCCGCTCTTTTCTTTTCGTTTGGTCAAAAAATCATGGTCGGGGTGTTCAAGCCCGCGTTTTTTCTCATCCTTGATCCGATACATGGACGAATCCGCATGCCTCAGGAGTGTTTCGCTGTCTTTTCCGTGTTCCGGATAGATGGCAACACCGATCGAAGCCTTGATTCGACATACGATGTCATCGATCAAAACGACATCCTTGATGCGTTTATGGATCGTTCGGACGAGATCCTGAACGTTTTTCTCATCCTCGATGTTTCGCACGATCGCCGTAAACTCGTCTCCACCGATACGAGCGGCGGTATCCCTGGTTGTCACACAGTCTCTAAGTCTTTCTCCGACATGTTTCAGGACGTGATCGCCGATCGCGTGGCCGTGTTTGTCGTTGATTGCTTTGAATCCGTCCAGATCGATGAAAAGAAGGGCGAAACGACGACCTCCGTCTTCATGTTCCTCAATGATCTTTTGAAGCGTCTTGAAAAAGAGTCTTCTGTTCGGCAACGCTGTCAACACATCATGATAGGCCTGATAGGCCAACTCGGCTTCGAGTTCTTTTCGTTTGGTGATATCGGTTGACGAACCGACGACATAGGCGACGCGTGAACCGTCAAAAATCGGTGTCAGAGTCGTGAGCCAGATCCGATCACCGGCCGGCAGGCTCAGTTCTTCTTCGTATGTGACACGCGTTTTCACATCGACGCACTTCTGATAGTTTTCGGAGACCTTGTCTCCCATCTCTTTTCCAAGCAACTCCTGCGGTGACTTGTTCATGAGCTGATCGAGTCCGATTCCGGTCTTTTTCTGGTGCGAGAGATTGTTTCGAATCAAGATGAATTGCCGGTCCCCCTTGACTTCGATCAAGAACATCGCGTCTTGTGTTCCATTGAATACTTTTTCATACTCCTCGGTCAGTCGTGTGATCTCACGCTCCGTTTCTTTCATGTGCGTGATATCCGTATGCGCTCCAAGCATCCGAATCGCCTGACCGTTCTCATCTCGGATCGCGAGTCCACGACATCGGATCCATATGGTTGACCCGTTTTTATGTCGATAACGAACGATCTGGTCATATGGATGATCGGGGTCTGCGATATGTCGATCCAGATTTGCTTTGGCCGTCTTCAGGTCCTCTTCGAAAATGAGGTCCTGCCACTCGCTTGCCAAGTGTTTCTTTTCATTCGGGTCGAATCCGAGTGTCTCCCAGAACTTATCGCTCATCCATTCGTTTTTCGGATTCTGAAGATCCCAATACCACATGCCGTCGAGTGACCCCGACTGAATGAACTCGAAAATGCTTGAATCGCTTTTGACAAGCTCATAGAGCTCTTTTCTGAGATAGTTTTCTTTCATGATCGGAGTTCCCCTTTTCTCTTTCGTTTCCCACGCTTGATTCGCTTTGGACACGACACATGAGTTCTTATGTCTCTTGACCTGTTTAATAAGCGAATGGAGCGGATGAACGCGGATTCCTGGGTCAATTCAAAAAAAGTCACATCAATTCTACCAAAATCTCAACCGCTATTCAATGATTTCCTACGTAAGCAACCCTAGAAACGCAAACTCCTGTATATTTGATTATTGTCAAGCATTCTGAAGGAATGAGTCGTTTGCTCACAACACAAGCCATTCTAGTTTGCTGTCTTCCTTCTCGATTTCGAAACGGGAATGTTTCGCTCGAGCACGTCAATGACTTTTTTGCATGAAAGCGAATCATCGATATCGAGAATATAGTGTTTTTTCGCTCCTTGGTACGGATAGCCCCGGTCCGCCTGTTCCATCAGATGAGCTATGCTTTCATGCATTTTGACAAACACGGTTCCGTCGCATACGAGCAGCAAGGGTTTGTCATTGACGTATACCATATATTCGCCAAACATCTTTTTAAAGCGAATAAATCCGACCCCTTTGATCTGTTCACAGACGAATTCGACGTACTCTTTTGTTGTAGGCATCTCCAGCAAACCTCCTCGATTATTGCAATCCGATGATCATTTCAGACACGATTGGCAGATGTTGTTCAGTCAGTCAATCACTACAGTTCATTGAACGTTGAATCAGACCTCAGGCATTCTACTCGTGATCACTCGGAAACGAGCTCGTATCAGGAGAAACACGTCCGTTCGGTTTCTGGAATCTTACTGATGGATTCTTCAAGCTTCGAACCGATGAAATCCGGTGAAATTTATTTTTCCCGAGAGCAATTTCATGCGTTTTGCAGTGAAATCACAGATACGGCATCTCCTATTCTGTTATGGTTTGCCAAACTCATTATACCGAAGTTGAGATTCCTTTTCCATTGCAACTTGATTTTCATTTACACAAACTATTTTGTATTATGCATTAAAACACCTCATAACAAAACTGATTCATTTCTACGTTTTCACTGGTTTAATACTTTAGACATCCGATTGGAACTACATAAACGCCATCTTCTCTTTGATAACCAAATTCTGTTCCTGTTATTACCATTAAAAACGTCGGTCCACTCCCTTTTTTAACATCAACTTTATCAACGAGTTCAATCAAATGATTAGCTGCTTCATCAATATCATGTGAACCGAGTTTTACTTCGACAGCTGCCCATCTCCCATCATTGAGATGAATGATGGCATCCGCTTCAAGACCTGATTTATCTCTATAATGCGTAACATATCCACCTAAGTAATCCGTATATACTCTTAAGTCTCTAATAACTAGAGATTCGAATAATAACCCCATTGTTTCTATATCTCTTAACAAGTCATCTGGTGTTGCACCTAATAATGATGCTGCAAAAGCTGGATCAATGAAGTGCCTTGTATTCGAGGTTCTTATTGTTGTTTTACTTCTAAGTTTAGGACTCCATGCTGGTAAGTCTTCGATAATATATAACTCTCTTAATACTTTCAAATAATCACTTAGTGTATTTCTATGTATTGTATAGTGGTTAAATTCCACATCTGCAACAATTTTTGCGTCAGTTGCTTGAGTAGATGTATGTCTGGCAAGTGATTTAAGCACGGCTAATGTTTTAGCTTCATCTCTTTCAACACCATCTATTGTTTTAATTTCCGTCTTAACAATTGTTTGGATATAACCTGCAACTTGCTTCATCGCAACTTTAATGTCCTTGCCAATACTGTTTGGCCATCCACCTCGAACAATTAATCTGGATATATCATTGATAGATAAATTTGATTTTGCCATGTTAAAAGACTTTGAATCAAATAAATCAGATAAACTTACTGCTCCATTGGAATCTGTGGATTCATACAAAGACATTGTTCTCATCAAAACACGTGAAATTCTACCAACTCCTGAATGACTGATTTTTGATTCATCCACTTTAGATGATCCGGTAAGTATATATAAACCCTCTTTTTGCTTCTCATCAATATCATGTCGAATAGCATCCCAAAGTTCTGGCGCCAGTTGCCATTCATCAATCAACCTAGGTGTTTCACCTTGTAACAAAATAAGTGGGTTTATTTTGGCGGTTTTTAAGAAGTTAGACTTTCGTGAAGGGTCTTGCATATTCAATATGCTTTTTACATACTGTTTAGCTGTTGTTGTTTTTCCACACCATTTAGGTCCATTAATCAGCACAGCACCGAATGCGATAAGTTCATCTTGCAATACTTTGTCCATAATCCTTTTATAATATTTCTCCATTATATCACCCAATATCAGTATATCATCATGGCTTCACAATATCAATAATATTGTGCATTCTGTCTTATTATTAATGTGCATTCTGTCTTATTTTTATTGTGCATTCCGTCTATATATCATTGTGCAATATGTCACACCATTGGTGTGGTTTCATTATTCATTTGAACTTGATGAAGTCTGCTACTTACTTTTATGGAATATTGAGTTTTTTTAATACAATCAATGATCAATTTTCGATACATATGTTGTGCAAGACAACCTTTCGTATAAAAAGGCCATTTCACATCAGAAAATATGTTCCCATAATGCGTTAAATTTAAATCCTATTGACATACAAAATGATCTCTGTGAGTCCATATGAAATCGTATATTGTATCGAAGGCACAAAGAATTATTTCGATAAAGAGTTCAAAGAACGTCGATTAGAGTTCTTAAAAACCGAACCAATCGTTGTGGGAACATATCACACAAAAGATGGCTTAACTAAGATGAAATATCGGGTTGTAGTGATATATTTTTTAGAAAAATGATGTTTCCGCACACGAGAAATTATATGCTTAGAGCAAATATTTATGCTTCGACAATACACAAATAGTAAAAAAAGAAGCAATTAACCCCATTTGAAAGGGTTAGATGCTTCTACTACTATTATATGAATGTCTTTGTTAAGCGGTTTTTAAAGAAAGCAATGCCACCGTCTCAACGTGTCTTGTATGCGGAAACATATCGACGATCGCCAGCCGTTCGACTTGATACGTGTCTTCCAACGCTTTGATATCGCGAGCCTGAGTCTTGGGATCACACGATATGTAGACGATTTTTCCTGGTTTCAACTTTTTCAAAGTTGAAAGAAAGGAAGGTGTTGCACCTTCGCGCGGAGGATCCATGATCACACAATCAATGACCCGATCGATTTCATTCATGTAGCTTTCGACATCACTTAAGACGAAATCGATGTTGTCGACACCGTTTCTCTTCTTGTTCATCACGGCATCCCCATGTGCTTTGGGGTTGTTTTCAACCGCGACAACCTTTTTGACATGTTTGGCCACGAGCAGTGAAATCGTGCCGATTCCCGAGTAAAGATCGAGGACGACATCGTCCTTTTTCAACTGAGCGAACATAATCGCTTTTTGATAGAGCGTGATCATCTGAACCGGGTGGACCTGATAGAAGGACCGTGAAGAGAGTTCGAATGAAAGGTCGCCGATGTCATCTTTGATCGTCTTCGGGCCATAAAGAAGGCGTTCTTTGTCTTCGAGCACGACCGGTGTTTTCCGGTTATGGATGTTTTGCACGACGGTTTTTACCATGGGGTGCTCGGATGTAACTCTTGAAATGATTTTCTTGTGATTCGGAAAAAGATTCCCGTTCGTGACGAACGTGACCAAAAGCGTTTTTCTTTGATATGATTTCCGAATGACGACGTGCTTCACGATTCCTTGATTGGAATCGATGTCATATGCGGTTATGCGAAATCGATTCAAGACGTCTTCGATCGTCCTGAAACAGGCATTGATCTCTTTGTCCTGGATCTGACATCCCAAAAATGGAATGACTTTCTTACTGCCGGCGGTGTAAAGACCGAGCTTCAAGCGTCTGTCTTTCGTCGTTGCGGTTGCGATCGCCTTATGACGGTAATGAAAGGGATCGCTTGCACCAATGACTAAATCGATTCGAGCGTGATCGACCCTGGGAAAGAGCCCTTTCACGTATTGCTCTTTCATTCTGAGTTGTTCGGCGTAACTGATATGCAGGTAATCACAGCCACCACAGGAAAAAAAGATCGGACAAGGAATTTTAACACGATAAGGTGACGGATTCAAAATCTTCTTATTATTCACATATCCATTCTCGATATCGGCTTCATCAAAGCTTTCCCCGGGAAGCACATAGCGGACTTTCTTTCCATTGTCGAGCAGACATGACGAAAAATCGGTCAGTCTTTCACACGTCACGCGCTTCATGCCTTTTCACGTTCCAATCGTTCCTTGTTGAGTTTGTAGAGCGACTCGGTCGCAAAGTGCATTTTCGTCACGACATTGTTTTTGTTGATCGGATAAATGTAGAAGGTGTCGTCCAAGGTCGACAAGTCGATGCAGTCGCCCTTGCCGAAATAATCGAGTTCGATATGAAGCCCGTACATCGAAAGCGGTTCTTTGATGAGTTCAAAAGGTTTTCCATCTTTCACACCGGTCAGTCTGAATCCGTTTTCGTCATGTACGAGATGCCCTTTCCCAAGATCGATATATCCTTTCGCATTCGGTAACGCTTCGATCATGACGTCATCTTCGAACCGGTACGTCCCCTTTCTGACCTCTTCATCGACCGATTTCGCCTGGAAATCGAACCAATCGGGAATATGCGGAAACTCCGTTTTTCCCTCGTTCGCTTGCATTCTTCCGTTTTCCAGCATTTCCCAGCTTTTCCCGCATACCGAACAACGAATCTCTTTTCCTTTTGTCTCCATGACGTGTTCCTTCTTGCAGTTCGGACATTGATAAAGCACACGATGCAAACCCTCCGCCCGAAAAGGTTCTTTGATACGAATGTTTTTTTCCGCTTGATATCGATACTCGTCATATTCGAAAGCGGCGTCGATTCGTTTCTTGATCGTATCGACATCCAGTCTTTCGATGTCCGCAACGGAGAGGATTTGCGTCATGTCGGCCTCAAGGGGAACATAGCGCATCTTCAAGTTCCAGACCGGTTGTGTCAGATAATTGCCGTGCATGTTCAACATGACCACACGGATGTTTCTTCAGAACTTTGACCATTTTGGAAAGCGAATCCGGAAGGATCGCCGTCTTGCCGATCAAGGAGTAACGTGCTTCCGGATAGATCGCGACGATCTGCTTCAGTTCATTCAGAGCGTATCGGATCTGCGCGGAAAGCATCGTGTCATTGGTAATGCGCTTTCCAGATCGCTCCGACATTTCGAAGCAGCCACTCCTTTGATGAACCCGTCGATCGCGACCACATAGTTGGCCGATGAGGAAAAAATCGCTTTCGTCGTAACCTTGAAATCGATGAAAGGCATGATGCGTGCATAAAAGCACATAGGGTGGTTTCAGCCTTCATATCGACCTTGTTCACTTTGGAGCTTGCGATACCGAAGAGGGGAAACTCAAGGCGTAAGCCAGAGGCGTCGAAAGAATCTTCCTTTTTCGGTTTGATCGACATGTCGAATCCGCTTCGCCTGTCGAGTGGAGACGTTTTTCATCGCTTTCATGGCATGCTCCCTTAAATCCTGGTTTTTCTTTTTAAAGTATAACACCGATTGTTGGAATTATTACGTATGGTTTGGTGGTTTTGATTGATGATTTTTCATGTCGGGTTATGGTATAATCTTGGTAATCACGACGCCCGGAGGGACATATGACGTTCTTCAGACAGCGCCTTACTTTCTTTCTCATCATCCTGGTCTTCTGGTTCTTGCTCAACCTGAATTTCAAGATCGAAACGATCCTATTCGGAATCTTCGTTTCACTGATCGTATCATTCGCTTCGAACAACGTGCTCTATGACGAGCACGGTTTTCGCTATCACGGCATCCGACTTCTCAAGCTTCCCTATTACCTGCTCGCTCTTTTTTTTGAGATCTTCAAGTCGTCCTTCGTCTACATCGGAAATCTTCTTTCCAAACAGTACGAACCCGTCATCATCACGATCGAGCTCGACCTTCCAGATCCGGTCCAGGTCGGAATCGTCGCCAATTCGATCACGTTGACACCCGGAACGATTACCGTGGAAATCGATGGATCCAAGATCTATGTCCTGACATTGGCCAAACCGAATACGGATTTGAAAACACTCGAAAAGCCGATTCGCGACAAGTTCGAAAGACTGCTGAAAACGGAGGGTCGACATGACAACGCTTGATTGGTTTCTCAATATCACCCTGGCCGTTCTGATCCTCGCCGTCATCGCATCCTTCATCCGTCTTCTCAAAGGTCCGACGATCTGGGATCGGATTCTCATGCTCAATCTGATCTCGGCCAAGGTCATCATCTTTCTCGCGATCTATGCCATGATCGAGAAAAACGTCATCCTTCTCGATATCGCGATCTCCTACGGCATCATCGGCTTTTTGACGATGACGCTTTTATCCAAGTTCATCATGACGGGAGGACGGGAAAAATGATCTATCTCACCTACGCGATCCTCGTTCTTGCCTGGCTTTTCATCCTATTCGGCATGGTCGCGATCTTCTCTTTGAAAAACATGTATACGCGCATTCTGACGTCCGCGACCATCGACACCGTCGCGAGTTTTCTGGTGCTGATCGCACTCATGTTCGTTTCCGGCGGTTTCGACTTCATTCTCCGTCTGATCATCCTGATTCTCTTTTTGCTGATCACGAATCCGATCAGTTCACACGTCAACATCCGTTCCGCCTATCTGACGGGCATACCGATATCCGGCAAGGAGGGCAAAGCATGAGCGACCTCATCCCGTTGATCTTGCAGATTCTTCTCATTCTCGTCGCTTTGGCGATCGTTCTGCACGAAAAGAACTTCACGATCATCATCCTTTTCTCGACGTTTTCGCTGATCGCCGCGACCCTTTACGCCATCAACAAGGCTCCCGATGTCGCGATCGCGGAAGTCGCGATCGGCTCCGCCATCATTCCTCTGATCTACGTTATCTCGATCTCAAGACAACGCGAGTTCATCGTGCTCGACCGTTCCTTGCACGGTTTCATCGATCCCAATCAGTCCTTGGTCGGCGACGTCTACGATGTCCTAAACGATTTCGTTTTGACCTATGACTTGCGTCTGAACGTCTGTTGTGACATCGAGGGAGACGAGTCCACCCTTACAAGCCAGCTCAATGTCGATCTGATTATCAGCCATGACATCGAAAACGATCGTTACATCCTGAAAGGTAAGCACAGCAGCGTCCTTATGACCAAACTCGATAAACTCGTGAAAGACAATGACCGGATCGTCGTCATCGCGCTCAAGGAAGGTGACAGCCTTGACTAAAAAACTTCTACTCGTTCCGCTGCTCGCGGCCATCCTGTTTTTGTTCGTGATCTCCATGGAAGATCTCTATCTCATCTACGACAATGCCGGAAGAGTCTTTTTCTCCGAGAACGTCTTCGAAGAAACCGGAAGCAAGAACTTCGTGACGGCGATCTATCTCGACTATCGTCTGTTCGACAGTCTCTTCGAAGCGGGGATTCTCTTGATCGCGGTTTCCGGAGTGATGTGGATTTCGAAACATACGATCAAGGAAAAGAACGCCAATTTCATGCTCGACAAATACAAGACACCCGAACTCTTCATTACGTTCAGCAGGTTGCTCTACCCGATCATGCTCGCCTTCGGGCTCTATGTCATCATCAACGGGCACTTGTCGCCGGGTGGTGGTTTTCAAGGAGGCGCGATCGTCGCGACCGCGATTCTGATCCTTTACTATATCGACATCACGAAGACGATCGACGTGAAAACCATTCTCACGATCGAGAAGTTTCTTTTCATTCTGCTCGTCTCGCTTTCGCTTTTGAGCATCATGACCCGTGACGGTCGTCCGTTTACGAACTTCATCACGCATGAAAACGTGGCGATCAAGGCGATCTACCTGATGCTTTTGAACGTCATCATCGGCGCGAAAGTCTCGCTCGGACTCGTCGCCATTTTCACGGCTTTTCTCAAGGAGGGACGCTAATGAATCCGATTCTGACTTTCATCGTCATCCTGATCGGCGTTTACGGTCTGGCAACGAGCAAAAACATCATCAAGTCCGTCTTTTGCGTGACGATCATCGAAGCGGGTATCATTTTGCTGTTTCTGAACCTCGGGAATCTCGAAGGCGGAGCCATCCCGATTTTAAGCGATGGAAACGCCGATGTCGTCGATCCGCTCCCGCAGGCACTCATGATCACGACGATCGTCATCGGCTCGACGATCACGTCGCTCGCGCTCATGCTCTGCATCAAGATCTTTCATCATTACGGCAGCATCGAATGGAAGATCGTCTTGAACAAGGAGGATTGACATGGTCTATACACCGATTCTCTTCGTATTTCTGCCGATCCTCGCGTCACTGATCGTCTATCTTTTCAAAGATGAACGTTCCGTCAAGATCATCTTTTTGGCTCAGCTTTCCCTGATCGCTTTGTTCATCCTCTACGCCTTGCACATCAACGGTCACCCGGAAGACGCCATGCTCGTCTTCGGGAGTCTGAATGCGCGTTTCGCCATCAGTTTTTTCAATGACGCGCTCTCACTGACATTCGTCGGTCTGTCGATTCTGATGTGGACGGTCATCACGCTCTACACGTACAAGACGAACAAAGGCCAAACCCAGTTCATCTTCTTTCTCATGTTTCTCGAAGGCGTCTTTCTGGCCCTTCTTCAGACCAACGATCTTTTCAATCTGTTCGTCTTTCTCGAACTGACGACCGTACTCGTAACCATTCTGATCGTCTACAAGAAAACGGGGAAATCCTTTCGTGCCGGGATTTATTATCTGCTTTTGAACACGGTTGCCGCGATGTTTTTCCTGATCGGGATCATTTTGATCTATTACGCCTATGGCACGATCAATATCGCGATTCTGAAGGAAGAAATGGCTTTTCACAGCGGGACCGATACGGTCAAACTCGCCTATGTGTTCATGATGAGCGGAATCAGCGTGAAGGCTGCGCTTTTTCCCATCTTCACATGGTTGCCACGGGCGCACGGAGTCGCCCAGTCGACGATTTCCGCGCTTCTCTCCGGGTTGATCGTCAAGGGTGCGCTCTATCTTTTCATCCGTATCAACCGTGAAATGTTCGCACTTGCGAACTACGGGATGAACGATGTCTTCTTCTGGCTCGGAACGATCACCGCGCTCGTAGGCGTCTGTTTCGCCCTGACCCAGAAAGATCTCAAACAGATCCTCGCATACCATACGATCTCACAGGTCGGCATCATGCTCATGGGATTGTCCTCAGTCGTTCATTTCTCCTATTTCGGCGGTCTTCTGCACGTCCTCAACCATGCCTTGTTCAAAGGACTGCTCTTTCTTTGTGCCGGCATCATCATCAAGACCTACCGGACCAAGAAATATGACCGGATCCACGGTCTTTTCAAGACGATGCCCTGGTTGTCCGTGCTTCTGATCATCGCCATGCTCTCGATCAGCGGAGCTCCTTTTTTCAACGGTTTCGTTTCCAAGACCATGGTCAAGTACGCCTTCAAGGAAGATCCGTTCAAGATGGCTCTTTTCAGTCTGATCAATCTCGGTACGATTACCTCGTTCATCAAGTTTTCGATGGTTCTCTTCGGCCCGAAACAGGTGATCGCCAA